>NZ_DXUU01000015.1:39641-56756 GCF_019417665.1 Ruminococcus sp. | reverse complement strand
AATGATTGGTGCGGTTTTTTTCAACTATCGCTTTTATTCAGCGTGTCCTTAGAATCGTTCTTCTCTTCCTTAGATAATTCCTCCCCAGAAGATTCCTCATTTTCAGCAGGATTTGCAGAGCTTTCATCTACTGAGTTCGTCTCATAGGAAACACTTTCTGACTTTTGATTTCCATTTATCTCCGCAATTACTGACGGTACGCATACCCACGCAAAAAATGCAAGCATTACACAAATGCCAATTGCAGTTCCCTTCCAGCTTTTTTCTTCTGCATTCTTTTTCTGTACTGCTGCGTTACGATTTGTGCCCGATTTTGTATCTGATTTGCATTTCATGCAATATCCTGCTGTTTCCTCGTTTATAGCATGACATTTAGGACATTCCCACATATTGATTCCTCCCTGCAAAATTTCTACATGGTTTCTTACCAACCATAATTTTGCCGATTATAATCGTTGACCGCCTCATCCCAGCCATGTGCTTCTCCACCATCGGCATCCCAGTCAACATCCTCATCATTATAACCATTTCCTGCATCATCGTAATAGTCATATCCTCCATTTGTATCATATCCGGAACTACTCCCATCACAAGCGGTCAAACATCCAACCAACACAATAGCACTCAAACAAACAATAATTCCTTTTTTCATCGTACTCCTCCCATTTTTGAAGCATATTATCTCGGATTTCCGAAAATGTCATGTGTCCTGATATACCATTCGTCGTAAGCCTTTACCTGTGGATCATCGCTTCCGCTGTCACAACCTGTAAACAATACAGCAAGTCCTCCCAACAGTATAAACGCAGACAATATCGCCATTACTCTTTTCATTTCAACCTCCTCCCTTGTTTTTGCTTACAAAAGAACATATGCACTGTATTGGTCAATTATTAGTATACCATAGTATTTTATATTTGTCAAGTATTAATTTACAATAGTATTGTAAATTTTGACTTAGGAGTGGTTTTTATGTTTGCAGAACGAATCAAAGAACTCAGGACATCTTTGGGGATGAACCAAATTCAATTCGGCAGAAAGCTCTGCGTCACAAAGCAATGTATCAGCAACTGGGAAAACGACAATATCATGCCGTCCATTGACATGCTCATGCGCATTGCAACGACTTTTTCTGTCAGTTCCGACTATCTGCTGGGGCTGGAGAATCAACGCACACTGGATGTAACCGGGCTGACCAATGAACAGATCCTGCATATCCAGAACGTTGTCAATGATCTAAAGCAAAAATAAGCACAAAAAAACCGCAGCCTTTACAGGCATGCGGTTTTCAAATTTTTGCCGTATTCATACATCAGCACATCAATGCACCATATGATACCATAGTTGCCACCATACTGCCAGCTACTGCCATAACAATGATGTTAATGAGCAAGCAAACGACGAAAGAAATCGCTGCGGCAATGATGTATGCCTTTGCAGCCTTTGGTGTTTCTTTCTTCTTTACGAAGAATAGAATCAGACCCACGATTGGAAACAGAACCGATACAATAACGAGTCCTACATTAGCACGATCCTCCATCCCTTTCACCTCCCTCTGATTTAGAATACCATAATTTTGACAATTTGTCAATACTTATATTGCTTTTTTGCCACTTTATTTTGCTTTTTTCTACATCATGTGTCATGGAGAATGGGATGTCACAGGACTGACCAACGAACAGATCCTGCATATCCAGAACGTTGTCAATGATCTGAAAAACAAGTAATTCCACAAAAAGCGCCGGTCTGAACCATCCAGACCGGCGCTTTTTCCGATATCAGAGCGGCAGGAGCAAATCCCTGCCTTAGAGCCTGTTCAGCATCTTTTCGCACGCATCTTGCTTGCATCTTTTCTGGGAGATTTTGCGAAAATACTCGGAAATCCACAAAGGATTTCCTCCGTTTTTCACTTCATCTCCCAAAAAATCTGACTGCGCAATCTGCGCACGCCCAGATACTGAACAGACTCTTACATATTCCGGCGTAAATTTCTGTTACGCCATCAGCTTTACCATAACCGCCTTCTGTGCGTGGAGACGGTTCTCGGCTTCCTCAAAAATTTCCTTGGCATGGGCTTCGAATACCTTTTCGGTGATCTCTTCTTCCCGGTGTGCCGGCAGGCAGTGGAGCACCATGGCATCCTCATGGGCTGCTGCCATGACCTCGTCGTTGATCTGGTAGCCATGGAATGCCTTTTTCCGCTTCTCTGCTTCGCCTTCCTGACCCATGGATGCCCATACGTCCGTGATCACCACATCGGCATCCTTGGCTGCCTCCAAAGGCACGTTTGTCATCTGGAACTTGTCGCCGTATGCCTTTGTGAATTCCAGCACCTGTGCATCCGGCTGGTAGTCATCCGGGCAGGCAATAGATACTGCCATGCCGACCTTGAGACAGCCTACGATCAGCGAATTTGCCATATTGTTGCCGTCACCGATAAAACACATTTTCAGCCCGGCAAAATTCGTTTTAAATTCCCGAATGGTCATAAGATCCGCCAGGATCTGGCACGGATGGCAGAAGTCCGTCAGACCGTTGATGATCGGGATAGAGCCGTATTCCGCCAGATCTTCTACCTCTTTCTGCTCAAATGTACGAATCATAATGCCGTCCAGATACCGGGATAGTACCCGTGCAGTATCCTGCACCGGCTCACCACGACCAATTTGCAGGTCATCTGCAGACAGGAACAGCGGATGTCCGCCCAACTGATACATACCTGTCTCAAAGGAAACACGTGTCCGGGTGGACGCCTTCTGGAAAATCATACCCAAAGACTTTCCCTTCAGGTGCGGATGGGGAATGCCGTGCTTCAGCTCATATTTCAGCTGGTCGGCAAGGTCGAGAATCTCAATGATCTCTTCGGTGCTCAGGTCGAGCATCTTCAATAAATGCTTCATGGTTTTTCCTCCGTTCATTTTGTTTATGTGATTTGGTAAAATTGCATATCGGGATCGCTCCGAGCATAGGACGGCGGCACGCAGGCGTACAGTGTCTCGGCAGAATCGTACAGCATTTCCAGACGCCGCTGTTCTTCCTCGGTTAATGCACAGGTCAACGTTACCGACGTCTGAGGCGGTATGACTGTGCTGTTCTCGTAATTTTCAGAGCCGCTGCGATTGATGCGGCTGTAGTAACCCTCCGGTTTCAGATACATCTGGAATCCCTCTTGGATATCCGGCGTATCTGTCAGGTAAATATTAGGCGTGCCACGGTATTGTCTGCCTGTAGGATTTTCTACGGTAACGGTTACCTGCGCTCCATCCAGAGAGAAATCCGTCACTGTCAGCAAGGGCTTTCCATAGCGGCGGTTATCCACGGCATTGTCCAGCATGGTATAGACGAAAAACTCCACGCCTATGAGTACCGCCAGCACAAGCCATAAAAGTATCCTTTTGGAAGTACGCTTTCGTGTACTCATGATATCACCTCCAGAGGGATCACATAACAGGTGTCGGCGTCGTTCTGTTTCATGTCCACCGATTCTACTTGTACGCCGGTGTAGATATGCAGTGCCAGCTGATCGGGTTGTACTTCCTCATCTACCAGAAATACCAGCATATTGCTGTGCGTATCCAGCTGATAGCCTACGCCCAGATCGTGCAGTTTCCTTTCTATGGCATCGCTTCCTGTGAGGTTGGAAGGATACTGGGGCAGCAAATAGCCGTTCCCTGCATCCAGACAAGTCCACATGACATCATCCGGCAGCACGTCCGCCTGCTTCTCTGTGCTGTCTGCGGAAAAGCTGCATGTAAAGGATACTGTCAGATAGCGTCCCCCGGACGGCGCTTGCACTTCCGCCGGAAAGCCCGGCAGCTGATCCGCCCATTGGGCATCTATGATCTGTACCGTATAGGGCGAAATGGAAATGGTCTCGCCGCAGGATATGGTCTGCTCCGCCAGGGACGGAGTGTCAGACTGCTCCAGCTGTTGCAGGGTGTTCCACCGCTGGAACAAGGCACCGCCGAACAGGATCACGCCTAACACAAGAATCACCTGTGCTGCCAATACCATACGCTGCCGCAAGGTCTCCTTCAGGGTTTCTGCCTGCCGTTTTTGTTTTTGCTGTTTTTGTCTCTGGGTCTGCTGTTCCCGGGCATAGACTGTCTGTTCGGCACTATGCAGGACAACGCTGCCGCAATAGGGACAGATCCAGCCGTTTTTCTCGAAGTCAAAGCGCTTTCCGCAGGACGGACAAGCATGTTTTGCCATGGATCCTCCTACTTATTTTCCCAGAACGTGTGCCAGGATCGCCACGCCGGCTTCGATTTCCTCGTCTGTCATGGTCAGCGGCGGCAAGAGACGTACCTTATCCTTAGCGGTCAGCACCAGCAGTCCCTCCTCCAGAGCTGCATTTGCCACGTCAATCGCCTTTTTATCCGTCAGCTGAATACCGATCATCAGTCCCAGACCGCTGACAGATGCCACGCCCGGCAGTGCCGCCAGCTTTTCCCGGAACAGCGCCGCCTTACGCTGAACATCCTCCAGAAAGCCTGGTGCAGTAACCGTTTGCAGTACAGCGAGACCGCCGGCACAGCAAACAGGATTGCCGCCGAAGGTAGAACCATGTGCACCCTTATTCAGCACATCGGCACACTTTTCACTGGCAAGGCAAGCGCCCATAGGCAAACCGCCGGCAATACCCTTTGCGAGGGTAGTCACGTCAGCCTTATGCCCGAACTGCTCCCCGGCAAGAAATGTACCCGTTCTGCCCACGCCGGTCTGCACCTCATCTGCAATAACAAGGGCATCCTTTTCGGCACACAGCGCAAAGACAGCGTCCACAAATTCCTGCTTCAGAGCATTGACGCCGCCCTCGCCCTGAACATATTCCAGCATAACAGCGCAGACAGTATCATCCATCTTGGCTTTCAGGTCGGCAATGTCGTTGGCGGTCACATAGTCGAAGCCCTCCACAAAGGGGAAAAAGTAGTTGTGGAACACGTCCTGTCCAGTTGCGGACAAGGTGCAGAGCGTTCTGCCGTGGAAGGAATTGACCAGGGTCAGGATCTTATGGCGACCCTTGCCGTATTTGTCGAAGCTGTACTTTCTCGCCAGCTTGATGGCACATTCGTTGGCTTCTGCGCCGCTGTTGCAGAAAAACACCTTGCTGTAGCCTGTAGTTTCGCAGAGCTGCTGGGCGAAGTCCGCCTGCACTTTGGTATAATATAGATTAGATGTATGCTGCATGGTTTTCACCTGACGGCAAACTGCTTCTGTCCAGGCCTCGTTGCAGTAGCCCAGCGAGGTAGTGCCGATACCGCTGCCGAAGTCGATGTAGGTTTTTCCGGTCTCATCGGTGCAGGACTCTCCTGTGCCGTGGTCGATGACCACGGGAAACCGTCCGTAGGTCGGCATGACGGATGCGTTCAGTTGTTCTTGTGTTGTCAAAGTAAAGACCTCCTTAAAGCCCGACCCCTCCACCATTGCCATGCAATGGTTCCCCTCCCCTTTCAGGGGAGGCTTTTCGAGCGAAGCGAGCCATCTTTTCTTTTTTCGCTTCCTTTTTTCTTTTCAGCAAAGAAAAAAGGAAGTAGAGCGCGAGACAACGTCTCGCAGCGTAGGATTGCAGTCCAGTAAAATTCAGAGAAGCAAAGCGCAAAGCCGCAAAAAGCAAAGGAAAACGTTTCCCACAAGACATACCCAAAATCACAGAGAAAACTGTATGCTTGCTCCATGCACCAAGTGTCTTAATTGCTTTTGCAAAGTGAAATTCAAATCTACCAACTCATTGACAATTTAGTTTTCTTCCTGATATGCATAACCAAAATGAATTGGCGGCGCAGTCACAGAAATATACACAAACTCTGTGTTGCCATCGTTATGCAAGCCATGCACATCACCGTCTGCAAACCGCACCACATCACCGGCTGCAAACTCCTGCTCCTGATTCTCTGAAAGCAGCAGCTTTCCTGTTCCCTGCACCGCATACCAAATTTGTTCAGAAGATTCATGAATATGTCTCGGCTGGCTTGCGCCAATTTCAAGATGTACTTCTGTAATGGTAACACGCTTGCTGGTGGAATTATCCGGGTTCAGAATCTGTCGGGATACCACACCAGGATTGGACAGCGCCTTCATTGCATTTGCTTTGATCAATTCCATTTAAAAACCTCCCTAAATTATCTAAACACGCTAAAAACCTAGTATCTAGTAACGATTAAAACTTGATTTCATTGCAAACGTCCCACCGGGACGTTTGCAAAATTTCGCTTTGCCTGTACGGTTTCACAGGGGAAAGCGGTCTTGTTCGCTTTCCCCTCGAAAAGCTGCCGCTTTTCTCACCCTTTTTCTCCGTGGCGCAAAAAAATGCGCCGGGGTGTTTCGCCGCCTGCGGGCGGCGACCAGGGACGCTGTCCCTGGACTCTGCCAGCATTTTCGAGAAATTGCTGGATCAAAAAGCTTCATTGCCGCCTGCGGCGATATGCGGATTTTACTTTTTACCGGAATTGTGTGCCGATGCCCTCATTGGACAGGGTTTCAATCAGAATCGAGTGGGGCACTCTGCCATCAATGATCGCCGTTTTCTTTACCCCACGTCTTACTGCCTCTACGCAGCAGTCGATCTTCGGGATCATGCCGCCGGAAATGATTCCCTTCCGCTTCAGGAACGGCACTTCGCTGACATTCACAAAGGGAATCAGCGTAGACGGGTCGTCCTTATTCCGCAGCAGTCCTGCAATATCCGTCATGAGAATCAGATTTTCTGCCCTCAGCTGCGCCGCAATTCTCGCCGCTGCCGTGTCCGCATTGACATTGTAAGCCTGCCCGAATTCATCCGTTGCCACTGTGGCAATGACCGGAATATACCCATTGTCCAGGGCATCCAGAATGGGGCTTTCGTTGACTTTCACAATATCGCCCACAAAGCCCAGATCTTCACCATTCGGCCCCAGCTTGCGCTCCGCCGTCAGCATCTGTCCGTCAATACCGCACAGTCCCAGTGCCTTGCCCTTTGTCCGGGTCAGCAGGCTTACCAGTTCCTTGTTGACCTTGCCGGACAGTACCATCTTCACCACGTCCACAGCGGCTTCGTCCGTATACCGCAGACCGCCGATGAATTTCGACACGATGTTCAGCCGCTTCAGCATATCACTGATCTCAGGGCCGCCGCCGTGCACCAGCACTACCTTGACGCCCACCAGGGACAGCAGCACGATATCATCCATAACCGCCTGTTTCAGTTCCTTGTTGGTCATGGCATTGCCGCCGTATTTCACCACGACAATTTTGTTGTTGTATTTCTGAATGTACGGCAGGGCATCTACCAGCACCTGCGCCCGTACATTATTGTTGATTTCTCCCATTTTCGAAGTCCTCTCTTACGAACGATAGTCGCCGTTGATCTTGACATAGTCATAGGTCAGGTCACAGCCCCATGCCGTTGCCGATGCTGCGCCGTCACCGATGGACACCAGGATCTGAATTTCATCCTCCAGCAGTACCTTTTTGGCTTCTTCCTCGGAGTATTCCACCCCGGCGCCATTTTTGCATACGTCCACAGAACCGGCACGGGATGCCAGTGTCACTGCCACCTGCTTGATGTCAAATTCCGCCGGTGCGTAGCCTACTGCACACAGCACCCGTCCCCAATTGGCATCTGCACCGAACATGGCACACTTAAACAGCGGCGAACAGATGACACTCTTTGCCACGATAATTGCCGTGTCGACATCCTTTGCCCCGGAGACAGTGCATTCCAGCAGCTTTGTGGCACCTTCGCCGTCATAGGCTAGCATTCTCGTCAGATTCATCATGACGCAGTACAGCGCCCGGCGGAATGTCCAATAGTCCTCAGAATCCGCCTTAATTTCCGCATTTCCGGCAAGTCCGGATGCCATCACCAAGCAAGTATCATTAGTGGACTGATCGCCGTCTACAGACAGACAATTATACGTCACCTTTACCACCTCTGATAATATCTCTTGCAGCATTTCCGGGGAAATTACCGCATCGGTGGTGATACAATTCAGGGTTGTCGCCATGTTCGGGTGAATCATACCGCTACCCTTTGCCATGCCGCCCAGATGGCAGGTCTTGCCGCCTAACTCAAATTCCACAGCAACTTCCTTTGCGAAAGTATCCGTTGTCATAATGGCAACAGCTGCTTCATGGGCACCGGCCGCATCTGCGGTCAGGCTTTTGCACAGATCTGGCAGGGCTGCTGCAATGGGTTCCATGGGCAGAATCTGACCGATGACGCCGGTGGACATGACCAGCACCTCTTCCGGCTTGACCCCCAGTTCCTTTGCGGTGAGTGCGCACATGGTTTCAGCCTTTTCCTCACCGTCAGCGTTACAGGTATTGGCATTTTTAGAGTTTGCCACAAGAGCCATTGCCTTGCCGCATGTGGCTTTCAGATGCTTCTGCATGACCAGAACCGGCGCACCTTTTACCTTATTTTGGGTATACACTGCCGCTGCATTGCACAGGGTATCTGCTGCAACGACGGTCAGGTCATTTTTCTGGTTGTCCAGCGGACTTTCATTTCCGTCCGGTGTCATAGTCTTTTTAATGCCGCAATACACGCCTCCAGCACGGAAACCCTTTGCGGCACAGATGCCGCCGTCAATGAAAGTATAGCCTTCCAGTGCAATTTTTTCCATGATCTCTCTCCTCTCATTTTTCTCAAAAATATAAGTAATAATGCGCTCCATCACATGATGCAGCAATACTTGCTTCATCCGCACTGAACATACAACAGGCATCGAAACCCTGATAGGAATACTCTGGCGGAATGGAAATATTCATTTTTGACGGTGCTTCAATGTCCGCCAGATAGGATTCTTCGTGGACGATCTCACCGTTTTTCATGAAAATCAGCAGTGAACGATAACCTGAGGGACGTTTATATGCTGTCCCCAGAATCTGGCTCATTTTCTCACCGGCAACATCGTGATTACTCTTATAATCGCCATGATACACCGCAAAATCCGCATCAAAAACCACCAGCGTATCCCATTCAAAATCCGTTATTTCTTTCAGATCAAGGGTACAATCTCCATTTGCATCGGCATGGCTGTCGATCTCACGCATAATGTTCTTCCCCACAGAGCCTATGGCATATTTTCGGTACATATGCCAGCTGCGCTCTGCCAAAATCAGCAGCAGTGCGGAAAACAGGATGATCCAGATAATGGTTTTCTTTTTTCTTGCTGTTTTCATAATAATTCGCTTTTGTTGTTTTCGCTGTAAACGTCCCACCGGGACGTTTACAGGTTTTTTCTTTGCTTGTATGGTTTCACCAGGGGAAGCGGTCTTGTCCGCTTCCCCTCGAAAAGCTGTCGCTTTTCTCACCCTTTTCTCCGCGCACCAAAAGTATGGCGTAGGGATATTTCGCCGTCTGCGGACGACGACCAGGGACGCTGTCCCTGGTCTCTGCCAGGGCTTCCGCAGCCCTGGACCTACGCCAGCTGTGCTCAGCTGGACCAGCTTGATGAGCAACCTTTTTCTCAAACCAGTCCCGTTGTCTCATCCAGTTCCAGCATGATATTCATGCACTGCACTGCTGCGCCGGATGCGCCCTTGCCCAGATTATCCAGACGGGAACACAGCAGAATCTGCTCTGCATCGCCGAATACGAAAATTTCCATCTGATTGGTATCCCGCAGATCGTTACAGCTCAGCTTTGTGGCAGTCATTTCCTCCGGTGTGCCCAGCGGCTTCACATGGACGAAATTCGACCCAGCATAGTGCTGTTCCAACATCTCCTGCACCTGTTCCGGCGGAAGCGCATGTCCTGCAATGGCAGCCTGCACCGGCACACAGACCAGCATGCCATTATAATAATCGTCCACAATGGGTGTGAACATGGGTTTTCTCTCCAGTCCAGAAATGATCTGCATTTCCGGCAGATGCTTGTGATTATTTGCCAGACCGTAAAACCGGGGGCTGAACAGCTCCGGTGCACGGTCAGGGGACTCAATCTCAGCGATCATTTTCTTGCCGCCGCCGCTATAGCCTGACATAGCGAAACACTGCACCGGATAATCCTTCGGCAGCAAACCGCTCTGCACCATAGGATACACCAAAGATGCAAAACCGCTGGCATAGCAGCCCGGCACAGCCACCCGCTTGGAAGTACGGATCTTCTCCCGATGCGCCGGAGACAGTTCCGGAAAGCCATACGCCCAATCCGGATTGGTGCGATGGGCTGTGGATGCGTCGATAATACGCACATCTGCATCCCCTGCCAATGCGACAGCTTCTCTCGCCGCTGCATCCGGCAGGCACAGGAAGGTGATGTCACTCTCCCGGATCGCCTCCCGGCGTGCCTCCGCATCCTTCCGGGTTTCCTCGGTCAGAGTGATCAATTCCAGATCGGAACGGTTTTCCAGCCGTTCGTGAATCCGCAGGCCCGTTGTGCCTGCCTGTCCGTCAATAAATATTTTTGTAGCCATTATCCTCATTCTCCATCCTGCTGAGAAGATTCCTCAGCTGCACATTTCGGGCAGGGTTTCTTATCCCCAATTACCATGCCCTGTGACGTCTTTATCACATGAATTGTCGAACGATCTACCTCATGCTGATTGCCCTGCCAGTCATATGTGACACCCGGATAGTCCTCTCTGGCGCAATCCTCTGAGAAATGCCAGTACTCACCTACCCCCGTATAATAGATCGGCCGTTCTGCCTTCTCCTTTTCCTCCGAGGTACGCACCTTCAGTTCCACCGGATCAGAAACCAGCTTGCCGTCTGCGGTGGCAATATAGAGGCTGCTCTCTCCAGCACTCTTTCCTGTCAGATAAAAATTCACCAGACCGCCGGACTTCACTGTAATATCGCTGACTTCCACCAACGCTTCATTCTCGGTATAGATACGGATCAGGTCTTTCTGCACATAGCCGGACGATTCCACATGAGCGGCAAAAGGGCCTCTTTTGTCCTCCAGATCCAGCACAAGAGGCTCCTCGGCACTGTAAGTCAAGGAAACTGCGGTAATCTCCGGATCCGGCAGTTCCACCGAAACTGCCGGAATTGAAACGCCTGCATTCCCACCTTTCGGCGAAACCTTTGCAGCAGCCTTGGTAGTTGCTTTTACAGCTGCCTCTGCTCCGTTGCTGTCAGTCCCTGTTTCCGTAACAACGGTCGTCTCCGTGGCTGAGCTGGATGCTGTTTCTGTTTCTCCACCACAGGCAGGAAGCAAGCACAGCCCCATCATAATCGCCATCAAAAACGCTGTCTTTCTCATTCTCTTTATCCTTTCTCACATAGCCCTATTCTCTGGGGCATTTCCACAGGCTGAATGCGCAGGTCAGCACGATAACAGCGATCGCCCAGATCCGGGAAACTGTCATTCCCAGATCCAGCACCAATCCCAGCACGATTTCGCCAACAATCCACAGCATCACCGCAATGACACACAATGCCACAATAAATTTGATCTGCCGCTTTTTCATCTTATGCCATACCCAGCTTGGACTTTACCAGCTTCAGCTGTTCTGCTACAGCTGCCGGAGACGGACCGCCCTGGGATACTCTGCCCTTGACGCAGGTCTCCAGACTAAGGGCTTCGTAGACATCCTCCGTAAACAGCGGTGTCATTTTCTGGTATTCTTCCAAAGGCAGTGTTTCCAGGGTCAGTCCCCCTGCAATACACTGCGCCACCAGAGTGCCGGAGATCTTATAGGCATCCCGGAACGGCATTCCTTTCTTTACCAGATAGTCTGCGCAGTCTGTGGCATTGATGAAGCCCTTTGCCGCAGCGGCACGCATATTTTCCTTATTGACACGCATGGTTTCCAGCATAGGAATAAAGGTCTCCAGGCACAGCTTTACGTTATCCACTGCGTCGAAAATGGCTTCCTTATCCTCCTGCATGTCCTTGTTATACGCCAGAGGCAGACCCTTCATCATGGTCAGCAGGGTTTGCAGATCGCCATAGACACGTGCAGTCTTGCCGCGAATCAGCTCCGTGATATCCGGGTTTTTCTTCTGGGGCATAATAGACGAACCTGTGGCAAAGGCATCGTCCAGCTCAATGAACTTGAATTCCCAGGAGCACCACAAAATTATTTCCTCGGAAAAACGGGACATGTGCATCATGATTATGGACAGTACATCTGCCAGTTCAATGCAATAATCCCGGTCGGAAACGCCGTCCAGACTATTTGCCATAGGTGCATCGAAGCCCAAGAGGGATGCGGTCTGTTCCCGGTCAATATGATAAGTCGTACCAGCCAGTGCGCCGCTGCCCAAAGGGCATTCGTTCATACGCTTTGCGGTATCGTCCAGTCTGCCCAGGTCACGGAGAAACATCTGCACATATGCCAACAAATGATGGGCAAAGGTAACGGGCTGGGCACGCTGCAAATGGGTATACCCCGGCAGAACGGTTTCGGTATGCTGCTGCGCCATAGTGACCAGCGTGGTGGAGAGTTTCTGTACCAGGCTGCGGATCTCGGCGATCTCATCCCGGAGATATAGGCGCAGATCCAAAGCCACCTGGTCATTTCTAGAGCGAGAGGTATGAAGGCGCTTTCCCACATCGCCGCAGCGTTTGGTCAGTTCGGCTTCCACGAACATGTGGATATCCTCTGCGTTAGGGTCGAATTCCAGTGCGCCGCTGTCCAGGTCGGCGAGAATGCCTTTCAGACCAGCAATAATGGCTGCGCTGTCCTCTTTTGTGATAATACCGCAGTCACCCAGCATCGTTGCGTGGGCAATGCTGCCCTGGATGTCGTGGCGGTACATACGGGCATCGAATGCGATAGAGGAGTTGAACGCATTCACGCCAGCGTCAATTTCTTTGGAAAATCTTCCTGCCCAAAGTGCCATAATATAATATCCTTTCACAAGCCCTCTTCGAGCGAAGCGAGCTTTCTTTTCTTTTTTCGTTTCCTTTTTTCTTTTTAGCAACGGCGAGCAAACCGCCTATATGCCGGATTCTCGTTTACTGATACGCCATCGAGCGAAGCGAGCTTTCTTTTCTTTTTTCGCTTCCTTTTTTCTTTTTAGTAAAGAAAAAAGGAAGTAGAGCGCGAGACAACGTCTCGCAGCGTACGGTTTCACTCCAGTAAAATCCAGAACAGCAAAGCGCAAAGCCGCAGCAAATAGAGGAAAGTCATTTTTCCAAGACATACCCAGAATCACACGGAAAAGGGTACAGAAAAAGTCAAAACCGGCTTTGCGCAAACCCAGGCGAACAGCGAGTAAAACGAGCGCATTTCGCCGAACCGCTTTTGCAAAGTAAAATTCAGAATACCAGGACTCCATGCTGTGTTATTCCATGTTAGCCGGTGCGGTATTTCGCTGCAAACGTCCCACCGGGACGTTTGCAAAATTTCGCTTTACCTGTACGGTTTCACAGGGGAAAGCGGTCTTGTTCGCTTTCCCCTCGAAAAGCTGCCGCTTTTCTCACCCCTTTTCTCCGTGGCGCAAAAGGATGCGCCGGAGTGTTTCGCCGCCTGCGGGCGGCGACCAGGGCTTCTCGCCCTGAACCTCGCCAGCATTTTCGAGAAATTGCTGGATCAAAAAGCTTCATTGCCATGCAACCTTTTTGAAAATGGGTGAGAAACATTCTTTCTCTATTCAGGGATTATCCTCTGAGAATAAAAAAAGGCGACCGGTAACAGCCGCCTCTTCCTACCGGAGGGTACCGGTATTCTATTTTTCGCTTACTTGCTGCGCTTCTGATCCAGCTTTGCCTTCACGTGGATCGGCAGGCCGAACAGGTTGATGAAGCCCTCTGCATCCTTCTGGTTGTAAACCTCTTCTGCATCAAAAGTAGCAACCTCTTCATCATACAGCGTATACGGAGAAGTAACGCCGGCATTGATGATATTGCCCTTGTACAGCTTCAGCTTTACATCACCAGTCACAGTCTTCTGTGTCTCAGTCACAAATGCAGACAGTGCCTCACGCAGCGGTGTATACCACTGACCGTTGTAAACGATATCTGCAAACTTGATGCTCAGATACTGCTTGGTGCGTGCGGTCTCCTTGTCCAGTGTAATGGTCTCCAGTACATCGTGTGCATGGTACAGGATAGCGCCGCCCGGCGTCTCATAAACGCCTCTGGATTTCATGCCCACCAGACGATTCTCTACCAGATCAGCCAGACCAATACCATTCTCGCCGCCCAGCTTGTTCAGTGTCTCTACGATCTCAACAGCGCCCATTTCCTTGCCGTCAATGGCAGTCGGGATACCCTTTTCAAAGTGAATGGTCACATAGGTCGGCTTGTCCGGTGCCTGAATCGGAGATACGCCCAGTTCCAGGAAGCCTTCCTTCTCATACTGCGGCTCGTTTGCCGGATCTTCCAGATCCAGACCCTCATGAGACAGATGCCACAGGTTCTTGTCCTTAGAATAGTTTGTTTCACGGTTGATCTTCAGCGGAATGTTGTGTGCTTCTGCGTAGTCGATCTCTTCGTCACGGCTCTTGATATCCCATTCTCTCCACGGTGCGATAATTGCCATATCCGGTGCATATGCCTTGATTGCCAGTTCAAAACGAACCTGGTCATTGCCCTTACCGGTTGCGCCGTGGCAGATGGCATCTGCGCCCTCTTCCAGAGCAATTCTTGCCAGTTCCTTACCGATGATCGGACGTGCAAAAGATGTACCCAGCAGATAACGGTTCTCGTAAACCGCACCAGCCTGTACTGTGGGGAAAATGTAATCTTCTACGAATACCTTCTTCAGATCCAGAATAATGAGCTTGGATGCGCCGGTCTTGATTGCCTTTTCTTCCAGACCGTCCAGCTCTGTACCCTGACCCACGTCAGCAGAAACTGCGATAACCTCGCAGTTGTTGTAGTTTTCCTTCAGCCACGGAATAATAATTGATGTATCCAGACCGCCGGAATATGCCAGAACAACCTTTTTAATATCTTTTTTTGCCATGACGTAATATCCTCCATTTGCGTTAAATTGTGCATATTTTCAAGCAGCGTGTCGCCCACTGCAAATGCTCTTGACTCTTATTATACACCTTTTTCCGGCATTGTCAAGCATTTTTGCATAATTATACGGAATTTTTTTCTTTTCTGCATATTTATCGCATATTATGCAATAGAAATGAATATTGCACAACGCATCATTCATAAAAATGCGGTTCTCTGCCAGCGGCACGCTTTGTGCAGTGCTGCCCTTATTTCAAAACCGATTCTTTAATCGTAAAATGCGCCGGAATGCCGCTGCGCATGACCAGGTTCAGTTCGCCCTGGATCAGGGGCAAAAAATATGCCATGGCAGCATCGCTAATGTTATTCCCAGCAGGCGTCAGGAACTCTCTGGGCAGGAATTTCTCCCGATTTGCGATCTGCGATGCATCCGCAGGCTCTGTCACCACGGTATAAGGCATATCATGAATCCGGCGGAATACCATGACCCTGCCGGTCTCGCCCCGGAGTGCGCACTGCACGCCGGCTGCGGCGATCTGTTCCGCCTCGTCAATATCTGTTTTGGAACACAAGTGGGAGGAACAGCGCTGCATAACATTCAGCTCAATGGAACGCACCTTGCAGCCGATTTTTTCCCGTACCAGCTGTTCCAGATACTTGCCAATACCGGAAAGATATTTATGCCCGAAGTTGTCCACCATGCCGGACTGGACACCATCGGGAACTTCAACACCCTCTGAAACTGCCACGATCACTGCCTTGTGCTTCGCCATTTCCTGTTCCACATCCTGGAGAAACCGTTCTGCGGAAAAATGGGCTTCCGGCACATAGACCAGATGGGGTGCAGGTTCGCCGAAAGCGTGGAGCACGGCGCTGGAAGCTGTCAGCCAGCCGGCGTGGCGTCCCATGACTTCCACGATGGTCACAGAGGGAATGCTGTACACAGAACTATCCCGGATGATCTCCTGCATGGTAGTGGCGACATATTTTGCCGCAGAGCCAAAGCCTGGGGTATGGTCAGTAATGCACAGGTCATTATCAATGGTTTTGGGGATGCCAATAACTTTCACATCCAGCCCGATCTCCTCAAAATATGCCGAAAGCTTCTGGACAGTATCCATGGAATCGTTGCCGCCGATATAGAAAAAAGCCCCGATCTTACGGCGTTTCAGGCAGCTGACGATCTGCTGGTAGACGCTTTCGTCCTCGTGCCAGTCGGGGAGCTTGTACCGGCAAGAGCCGAGCACTGTGGACGGCGTCTGGCGCAGCAGTTCCATATCATCATTGGAACAGATCATTGTTTTCAAGTCAATGAGATGATCCCGGATGATGCCTTCTACACCGTTGACAGAGCCAAAAATGGCGTCAATGGTCGGTTCTTTCAGGGATTCCCGGAACACACCCACCAAGGACGCATTGATAGCACACGTAGGACCGCCGGACTGGGCAACAGCAATATTCATACAACATTCTCCTTTGTTTTCGACACATTCGCACCGATCGGACATCACAAACCGCAGCAGGTGCAGCTTTTCTGCCCTGCACGATTCTCTTTTCCGCCTGGCGGAATATGATCACATCTACTTTAGGCAGCACTACAAAAAGAACGCCTGACGGCTTTGTGTAGTATTGCCTTTACTATTGTATCGAATTCCAGGGGGAAAGTCAATATTTTACCGAAAAGATTTTTTATGTCGCAGATTCCGCCAAAAATTGCACTACCTCTTCCACCGTCGGAATGCCTGGACTCTGGGGTCAAGGCTGCGCATTCCCTCGGACAGCGCCAGTTCGATCTCTCGGCGCACCTCTTCCGGTGTAACGCCGTTTTTCCGGGCGACCTGCTGAATTGCTTCTTGTGGTGTTAACATGATATCACTCCGATTTCAGATAAATTTTATAATATGTATTATATCATGATATCAATGTGGTATCAATAATAAATCTAATAGGTGTATAAAAGGTGGTATATAATTTCAGGTTGATGTGATATCATAAGGTTATCAACATGAAGGGGTGTGCATTATGGCAACCATAAGAACGCAGTTTACACTTCGGTTAAAGCCGGAAGATCATGCGAAAATCAAGAAAATTGCAGAAATTGAGAATCGTTCCATGACAAACATGGTTGAAACACTCATTAAAAAAGAAATATATCGTTACGAAGCAGAAAACGGCGAAATCATGCTGACTGAAGAAGATCTGTCTTTGGAATAATGTTTTTCTTGCCGTGAAAATGTAGGGGCGAACTGCGTTCGCCCGCAAATTCCCGT
>NZ_DXUU01000015.1:0-39541 GCF_019417665.1 Ruminococcus sp. | reverse complement strand
GAAGATACTGCCAATGGCAAACATAAAATGCGGGCGGATAATATCCGCCCCTACAGTGGGATTTTGCAATGTTTCAGGAACGGCGAAATCGTGCTGACTGAAGAAGATTTGTCTCTGGAATAACGTTTTTCTTGCCGTGAAAATGTAGGGGCGAACTGCGTTCGCCCGCAAATTCCCGTAAATTTCCCAACGGGCGAACACAGTTCGCCCCTACAATTGCAGTTCTTTTTGCTCGAAGATACTGCCAATGGCAAACATAAAATGCGGGCGGATAATATCCGCCCCTACATTTGGATTATGGTAAGGTTTGCTGTAATCGGGTTAAAAATGCGGCAAAACGCTTGACAAATGCCTCAAAATGAGGTATAATAAAAACAAAGAGAGCATACCGGTAGGCGGCCGCTCCCATTCACTTAGGTTACAAGAAATAACCGTCCAGTTGGAAGCTGAGGGCGGTTATTTCCGTTTGTAGTCATTGAATGCTATGTAAACTAGCAGGACGTTACAAACAGCGATGATAAACTGAAAAAAATCGTTCCAGTTCATGCGCATTCACTCCCTTCTGGGAGCGTGGATTGACCGCCTGTCTCGTTCCCTTCGGAACGAGAGACGACTGCACAAAATCGGCAGTCGTACCGCTTTTGGTATGCTCTGTTTTTTATTATATCGGATTTGTCGAAAAATGTCAATCACTTTTTTGATTAACCACTGAAGATACAATGCAAAAAGCCGTATCGGGCAGAACCGATACGGCTTTTTCCTATGCTCTTAATAACACTTATAACACTACGCCATTCTGTTCCAACAGCGCCTGTGCCGTCTCCACAGAATCCACTCCGGTGGCATTCTTCACCGGCGCAAACTCCTTGGCACGCTCTACCTCAAAGGCAAGGCAGCTGTCCTGCATATGTACCATGTCCAGCACCAGCGTCTCAAACTTATAGCCGTTGGGTTCTTCCGGCTTCACATATTTCCCCTCCTGGTTAATGTACGGGATCTTCTTATGGGCAATGTGCAGCGGAAAATCTGATCCCAGCGTATCCATGAGCGCATCCACCCGGAACAGATAGTTCAGGATCACGCCAAACCGATAGGCAAGGCTGCCGTCCTCATTGCGCAGGGTGCGCATTTCCTCTGTCATCTCATAATACTCCACGATCGAGGGCTTATTATCCTCCAGACAAAGCACGCCTACACGCTCGTCCGGCGCCGCCTTGCTGACGACCTTTCCGCCGGAGGCACAGCCCGAAGCTATGGTCGCACCAATGAATACCGGGTCTGCGATCTGCTGGAGCACATTGTCCACCGCAAAAACATTGAGCCACTCAATGCCAAGCTCCTCTACCGTTTTCAGCAGTCCGGCACGCTGCATGGAAGAGAACCAGCCGCCGTTGCCGTTGGGAGACAGCACGATCTGATCCGGCGCATTCATGAGGATCTTTCCGGCTTCATCCACTGCCGGCTCTGTCTCCTGCTTGAAGAAATGTACATTGTCCGCACTGTAGCCGAAGTAGTCGTGTTCCTTCAGAAACGCACGTGTTTCTGCGTCGTTCTGCTCGCTGGTCATGATCAGCAGCGGCACATATGCTTCTGCTTCATCCGTCACACGCATAAGATTCTGGATCAGACACTGAAAAATGTACAGATCCCGGGTCTTTCCCATATTGAACATGCCCTTAGGATGGTCGAATCCCAGCCGGGAGCCTTGCCCGCCCGCAAGGAGCACTGCGCCCACTTTGGCGTCACGGATAGCATCCATGCCGATCTTGCGGTAGGTTTCCTCATTGGCACGGATCTCCTCCAGTGTCAGTGCACCCAAGGGCGAAAATCTGCCCCGCTCCTGAGTCAGCGCACTGCGATCCCGGAACTGAGGACGTCCCAGCCCCAAATCAGCGATCTGTCCCAACAGCTTTTCCTGCTGCTGCGGCAGAAGCGTGTCATAAAATCGGAGCAGATGCTCCTGTCCGTGTGCAGTCAGATACTGCAACGCTTCCGAATATGTCATAGATCTTGTCCTTTCTTTCTGTGTCCACATAAAACAATTGTTCGAATTTATGTAAACATGCTCTGGATCGCATCGGTTTTTATCCCCTATACCAAGATACAATTTACCCCGGTAACCGACAAATTTTGCGAACAAATAACATATCCGTATTATACCACATTCTTCGAAAAAAAACAAGATGTTTCTTCAGAAAAGTGCGTTTTTCCAGAAAATTTAACAGGTTGGAGAAGCGCACCATATCAAAAAGGCTAAAAAGGCGCTATTGCATGAAAAGCAAAAATCTCCGGCTTGACAAACTCACAAAAATCTGATATAATAAAAAAAAATCAACTTTTTTACAAGCATATTGTACAGGATGATAAATGTACAAACAAAGCATGCGATATCCGCCTATCTGACACGAACCGAAGCAAGCCAGAATTGACCGAAAAGCCGTATATTTCGGCATCCGGCAAAAAGCCGCTTCAGAAAGGACTGACGATATGAAGAGAGAAACACTGCTGCATTCCGCAAAGATCCAACAAATGATCGCACAGTACAAGTACGACATGCAATTGGTAGATCAGTTCACTGCTGATGCCGAACCGCACTATCAGATCGAACAAGAGCTTTATGTCAAGCATGAAGTGAAACGTGGATTGCGTGATCTGGACGGACGGGGTGTGCGTGCCGGTCTGACTACCATCAGTAAAGTCTGCGCAACGCAGATGGTGGACGGCAAAGAGGTGCCTGGTCCAGGACAGCTCTATTACCGCGGCATTCCCATTGAAAAACTGGTAGAAGGCTTTGTGTCCCACGATCGCTTCGGCTTTGAAGAAATTGTCTATCTGCTGCTCATGGGACATCTGCCGAAGCAGGAGGAATTGACCCAGTTCCACCAGCTGCTGGTGGATTATCAGATGCTGCCCAACCATTTCAACAGCGGCGTTATCATGAAAATGCCCAGCGATAACATTATGAATACCATGGCAAAATGCGTGCTGGCGCTCCACGCCTATGACCCGAAGCCCGACGACACCAGCCTGCCCAATGTCATGCGTCAGTGTATCCAGCTCATTTCTCAGTTCCCCTCTCTGGCAGTGTTCGGCTATCAGGCGTCTATGTACTTCCGGAATGACAAGAGCATGTTCATCCAGAAGCCCGATCCGAAGCTGACCATTGCGGAAAATATCCTGTATATGATGCGTCCCGACGGAAAATACACCCGACTGGAGGCAAAGCTATTGGATCTGTGCCTGGTGCTCCATGCAGAACACGGCGGCGGCAACAACTCTGCTTTTACAGTTCACGTAGTCTCCTCTTCGGGAACAGACACTTACTCCACCATTGCAGCTGCACTTGGTTCGCTGAAAGGCCCTAAGCACGGCGGCGCCAACATCAAGGTCATGGAGATGTTCGCAGATCTGAAGGCACACTGTCCCGACTGGAAGGATGAGGATGCCATCCGTGCCTATCTGCAAGGATTGCTGAAAGGCGAAGGCTTCGACCATACAGGGCTGATCTATGGCATGGGACATGCGGTATATTCCGTTTCCGATCCCCGTGCTGTGATCCTGAAATCTTTCGTGGAACAGCTGTCCACAGAAAAAGACTGCCACGACGAGTTCCAACTCTATGCAACAGTAGAGCGTCTTGCCGGTGAGGTCATCACCCAGAACCGAAAGATCTATAAGGGCGTTTGTGCCAATGTGGACTTTTACAGTGGATTTGTATATCGGATGCTGGGGCTGCCCATGGATCTGTTTACGCCTATTTTCGCCATTGCCCGGATCGCCGGCTGGTCTGCGCACCGTCTGGAAGAGCTTATCAACTGCCGGAAGATCATCCGCCCGGCATATCTCTCCGTATCCGAACCGCAGAACTATACGCCTCTGGAAGAACGCTGAGATAACATCACATAAAGGAATACAGCCGTGTCACCAAAATGACACGGCTTTTTTTGTATCAAGTCCGTGCTTTGCACAAAAATGTAAAAAATCCGCCGCACCACATTACGTGATACGGCGGATCGTCGTTTTATCGTTGTCTTACAAATTCCCGTTTGCAGAAAAATGTATGTTGTCTCTCCGGCTTATACCACCGGGAGGGCAATGAAATTGTCAATGAGATACTGCATAATGACTGTTACGTCAGTGGTATCCAGTACATTGTCGCGCTGACAATCGGCGTTGGACAGCTGTGTATAATTCAGGAATACACAGCCGTTCAGATATTTTTGCAGCAGCACTGCATCGGCAGCATCCACTGTACCGTCGCAGTTTACATCACCGTAAATCGAAGCATAAGTCGGATCGGCAACGCCGACTACTGCAACAGAAGACTGTACAGTCTCTGCCGGTGCAGCAGTGGTTTCTGCTGTAGTTGTCTGTGTATCAGCTGCGGTGGTCTCCGCCGCAGTAGTTGTCGTAGTGGTCACAGCCTCTGTCGTGGTGGTCGTGGTAGTAGTCGTTGTTGCTGTGGTGGTAGTCTCCGCCGGTGCAGTTGTCTGTGCAGCTACCGCCTGGAGATAATCCATGGAGCAATACCCCTCCACGCCATTGTACGAAACAGCCGCCCAGCTGCCGTTTCCGGAAGAAACAGTCACTGTCGCACCATTGGGGATCGAACCGACCTTCGAAGCCGATGTGGTAGGTGCGCTGCGGATGTTCAGGGAAGAAGCCGTTACGGTATATGTACCGGCATAGCTTTCAGAAAAATCGGAAGTATCCGGTGTGCTGGGCTGTGCAGTTGTGCCATCTGTGACAGATGCGTCACCCCAGCCCAGGGAGATGACGGTATTATAAGCATCGTTCAGCCGGCTGGTGTAATAGCCGGAGCTGTTTCCGCGGTCAACGAGTGCCGCATTGTGCAGCGTTGCAAGGGTGATGTCTGCATAAGAACCACTGCCCTTTGCAGCAGAGAGGATCCGTGCAGCCACACCGCTTCCCCGGTTGTAAAGCTCTGCAAAATAAACCAGAACGCCGGCATTTGTCAGGCCATACTGTTTTCCGGCATTGATATAGCCCTGTACATCACTGTACGCCAGAGCGTCCTGTTTGGACTTTCCTGCGGAGGTAGTCAGCAGGTTTGCAGCTGCTGTGCCCTCTGCCGCAGAAAATGTTCGGGTGTTCCAGCTGGAAGCGGTCATAACTTCATTATAAAAAGTATTTCCCAGAATGCTCTGTGCAGATGCCGTATCGGCGTTTGCAATAGAGCGCATCAGCTGGAGTGCACGGGTTGCGTGCCATTGCAGGATACCGATGCTGACTGCACCGTTATCGTTGCGGTTGATAGAACCATAGGTTCCTTCGTTTCGTGTGATAATTTCCACTGCGACCTGTGTCATCTCATCCACAGAAACTGCCGAAACCCGCATGGATGCGGCAAAGGAAGAAAAGACCAGTGTCAGAAATGTAAGACAGGATAAAACGACTGCCATGATTTTTTTACGCATACTTTCGCTCCTTTAAGATTTTTGCGTCTACAGCAGCCGCTGCATCGCAGTACGGCAGAGCCGCCGCTTGCAATGCGAGCCAATTCAATTTTGAAGATACTGAAAAGGATATGACGGCACACGCCTGTCCGGTCCGAAGGCGAATCGGCGTTTTACGCTCTGCCGGCATTGTCCTGACGGATCAGAGGATCTGTCGTAACACGGACGATCTGCCTGGGATCATCGATCCCTTTGGAACTTGTGCGCCGCCTGCATTGCGCCGTCTGTCGGAATGCTTTGGACAGACGGACGGCAGACGGATGAACTCTTTTGGACATACCAGAGCATGTCCCAGAAGAGTCAGTGGTCACCGTACAACAAGTATTATACCACATTTGTAACCGTTTTGCAAGACTTTCCGAACGTTGCCTTCGATTTTTTACAAAAACACATGATTTTGCACAAGTTTCAAGTGCAAAATATGTGCATATATCACAAATATCGAAAAAGAGATCATGTCTCATTTTGTAACCTTTTGCTTGGGATTGTCATAATACGGTATGGATATTCCAGGAAAAGGCTGCTCTGACACATCCCAAGGGCAGGTCACCGAGACCATTTCATGGGTATCCGGATCGAAAAATTCTACCGAAGCACAATGGAGCATATGCCGCTGAAACCGGGACAGATCACCGCCGTACAGGGAATCTCCAGCCAAGGGATAGCCCAAGTGTGCCATATGTACCCGTATCTGGTGGGTACGTCCTGTCTCCAGCGTCAGCTCCAGGAGGGTGTACTGATCGTCATTCCCCAAAGGGACAAAATGCGTCACTGCCGGTTTGCCGTCTGCTCTGACGCAGCGGCGGATAATCGAGTCTGATTCTCTGGCGATGGGTGCATTTACTGTGCCGGGGGATGTGAGAATACCACAGACCAGGGCAAGATATCGCTTTTGAATGTGTCCCTGGAGCAGCTTTGCGCTATAGGCAGACTTTGCGATCAGGCAGATACCGCTGGTGTCCCTGTCCAGGCGGTATACGGGACGAAAGGGCAGTGTTGGAAATGCCGCCGCAAAGACATTTCCCAAGGTATCATTATGGTGTCCCTGAGAGGGATGGACGGGCATACCCGGAGGTTTGTTATAGAGAATATAGGATGCAGTTTCTGTCAGAATCGGCACGTGGAGGTGGGATGATGGTGTCAGCCCTGAGGATTGTTCCGGCTCTGTGAGCACGATACGGTCACCAGAAGATATGGGGTCAATGGTACGGATGGGCTTTCCGTTGCAGCAGATACCGCCGGGAGTATGCTTCAGCCGCATCAGCATCCGATGGGATATCCCTTTACGCCGGCGCAGGAACTGTTCCGCCGTCATAGGCTGTTCCAAGTCATCCGCCAGAAAGACCAAAGAATTTGCCATAAGCGCTATCCTTTCATAAAAAGTAAAAAAGCTTCATCGCCAAGCAACCTTTTTACCGATGGTAAGGCGACTTTTTTCTTCCGCCATGCGCACACGGATATTGAAAAACACCGTCACCGCTACCCCAGCATGCGGCAGAACCCAGGGAATGGTCACAACGGGCAGCATCTGCACCATATACCACGCTAGTATCCCCAGCAATTCCCGTCTGCCCCCACGCATAACGCCCATAGCACGCAGCGGAATGCGCCACAGCGGCAATTCCGGCTGAGAAAGCCACACAAATGGCACACAACAAAGCCCCAGACTCACATAAATCCACAGCAAAAAGCACACCACTCCCAGCACCGTCAGCTGCACAGTACCAAACAGCCAAGGCGCACTCTCCCTATGCTGCGCCGCAGTTTCCAAGAACCGGTACGCACCGAAGAAACATAGTGTCACACTCTGGAGCAGCACCGTTCGGATCAGGGCATTCTGCAGCGCCAGAAACAGCATTTTGCCCCTGGAATAACGCCGTTTTTCCGGCAGCATTCCGGCAGCACGAGTACAGCGCAGCCACAACGTCCAGCTGCACCAGATCCACACCAGACCGCAAGGAATCCCCAGAAATATCTGCGCCAACCGCCACAGCACGCTATCCTCCGCCAACAGCGCTGCCGGCGTTTCCCCTCGGATGCGCAGCAAAAGTACCGCCGCAGACCATTCCAGCAGCTGCATGAAACCCAGCAGCAACAATAAACCCGGGATCTCCCACCAAAGCTGCCGATTTCGCCGGAGCACTGTCCCGGCAAACCGCTGTCCCTCCAATATCTGCATTCCATTCCCTCCCATGCTTTTGTCAGGAATAGTATGGCGGGAATGAAGGAATTCATGCAATGACATTTCGGGATGAGTTCTTCTGAAATGCTGTAGGGACGAACTGTGTTCGCCCAATTATTTCCCAGCATCTCCAGCAGGCGAACACAGTTCGCCCCTACAATTTTATTCCTTGCCGCCAGCGGCGTAATTATGAATTATATGGCGTCATTCCCAGTATCTCAAACGCCTGGGAGCGCTGCCACAGATCTGCGGTGATATGAATATCAAAGCCCTCTCCCGGCTGGCATTGCAATTCCTGCGCTGGAATTTTAGGCAGTCCGAAACCAGCAAGCATATTGGCAATGATACCGCCATGCGTGATCATGGCACAGTGGAGCAGATCCTCCTGCATCATGTCTATGATGACCTCCCGGAGCGCCCGGAAGATCCGCAGCTGGATTTCTTTTACGCTTTCCCCCTGGGGCGGACGGCAATCCACACCGCCTTTGAGCCATTCCTTGAAATCCTCCCGGTTTATCAGCTCATCCGCAGATTTCCCCTCAAATTCGCCGAAGTCCATCTCAATGAGATTGTCTACCGTCTGCACCGGCACATCGGGAAATAAAATTTCCGCCGTCTCCATACAGCGGCGCAGGGGGCTGCTGTAAACACGTGCCACATTGGGGTACACAAACTCGTCCATTTTTCCGGCAAGCTCCGCCGCACCTTTGTCCGACAGGGGATAATCCGTCCTGCCAATGTAAATTCCCTTGTCGTTTGCAGCCGTTCTGCCGTGGCGAATGACGCTGATGCGATATCCTTTCATGGAAAAAACCTCCTAGCTTCCATTTTAAAATCATAATGCAATCCATATCAGCGGTGGGAGCAAGCCCCCGCCCTACATGATACTATTGTGTAAAAGAACAAATCGTAGGGCAGGGGCTTGCTCCTGCCGTGCCAAAGCATAACTGCACCCGAAAAAACAATTATTTCAACTGTTCCCGTGCATTTTCCGAAGATTATTGATTTTTATCTTAATATTTTCAGGAAAATCCAAAAAATAATTTGGTTTCAAAAAAGACAATGTTTTTCGGTTTACAATGCTGTCGATTTGTATTATAATGAGAGATGGGTTTTTGAAAAATCGAACAATTGCCCGAAAGGCATACTACATAGTATACCATGTTCCGACCATAAAGGAAAGCATTATTTTATGATTTGGAAAAAACTTTTTTCATCTATTCTGCCTCTGGTATTTTTGACATCCTGTGCCGCACCGGCAGATCAGACCCGGACAAAAACAGTTTGGGTCATGGATACGGCGTGTACCATGACCCTCCAGGGCGGCGATACAGAAGAGGTTGCCCGGCTGCTCCAGTCCCTGGACGAAGCGCTGGACAGCTATGCCACGGACAGCGCTGTCTCCCGGCTGAACCGAGACGGCACACTGTCGGGGAATGCCTATGTATACGACCTGGTGTCCCGCACACTGGAGTACAACGAACGTTACGGTGATCTGGTGGATATCACCGTAGGTGCTCTGACGAAACTCTGGGGTATCACCTCAGAAACACCCCATGTACCGTCCCAGGCGGAATTGGATGCGGTTCTGCCTACCATTTCATCTGCCCATGTGACGGCGGAGGAGGGCACAGTTACCCTGACAAACGACGCCCAGCTGGACGCTGGGGCAGTGGCAAAGGGCTATGGGCTAGACTGCGTGAAGCAGCTGCTGGATGAATCCGGCGAGACAACCTATGGCACGATTTCCATGACCTCGTCCATTTTGTTTTACGGCGAAAAGCCCGGCGGAAAACCCTTTACAGTAGAGATCCGTGACCCGGACGAGGACGGCATTCTGGGAAAAGTCACCACAGAAGCCTGTTTCCTGTCCACATCCGGTGGCTATGAACGCTATTTCACCGCCGATGACGGCAAGGAATATTGCCATATTCTCGACCCGGTCACCGGAATGCCGGCGGAGTCGGATCTGACTACCGTGACCGTATTCTGCGGCAGCGGCTTACAGTCGGATTTTCTCTCCACCCTCATCTGGCTGGAGGGCACGGAACATATTGACCGCCATTTGCAGGCAGAGGACTACAAAATTGTCGCCCAGGACACAAGCGGAACGCTGTATATCAGCGATGGGCTGCAATTTGAGACATTTTGAAACATTTTTGTTTTCTACACACGTGATTGCAGATGATCGGATAAACAAAAATTCACCGTCAAAACCTGAAACAAAGCATGAAAAGAGAGGAGTAACCCTATGAAGAAACTGCATGGTGTCCACCTGGCGCACCATAAAAACACAGAGAATTGTGCATCTGTTTCCCTGCCGCTGCCGAAGCTGGTGCGGATTCCCATGAGCATGCACATCGGCGCATCCTGTACGCCTGTGGTAAAGCCACGGGATACGGTACTAGTGGGGCAGAAGATCGGCGATACAGATGCTTTTATGGCAGTACCCATTCACGCCGGTGTGTCGGGAACAGTGAAGGCGATCTCTACCTACCGCATGTCCAACGGCAGAACCTGTCCCATAGTGGAAATCGAGACGGACGGACAGCAGACCGTCTGTCCCGACGTGAAGCCCCCGGAAATTACCGACAAGGCAAGCTTTCTGGCTGCCATCCGGGAAAGCGGTCTGGTGGGCATGGGCGGCGCAAGTTTTCCCACTCACGTGAAGCTTGCACCCAAGCAGAAAGTGGATACCCTGTGTATCAATGCGGCAGAATGTGAGCCGTATATCACTTCCGACTATCGTCAGATGGTAGAAGCCCCTGACGAAGTACTGGATGGTGTATTGCAGGTACTCCACTGGCTGGAGATCCCGAAAGCGATCATCGGCATTGAGGCAAACAAGCCTGAAGCCATCCGCATTCTGACGGAAAAGGCAAAAGCGCACCCGGAGATCCAAGTGGTGACACTGCCTACCACATATCCCCAGGGTGCGGAAAAGGTGCTCATTTATAATACGCTGGGACGTGTGGTCATGGAGGGACAGCTTCCGGCAGATCAAGGCGTTATCGTCATGAATGTATCCTCCGTTGCCTTTGTGAGCCGCTACCTCAAAACGGGAACGCCCATGGTACAGCGTATGGTCACTGTAGACGGCGACGCAGTTGGGAATCCCTGCAATGTGATAGTACCCATGGGAACACCGGTGCAGGATGTCCTGGATTTTGCCCAGTGCGACATGGAACGGGCGAAAAAACTCCTCTACGGCGGCCCTATGATGGGCATTGCCATTCCCGACCCAGCAGACCCGGTGCTGAAAGCCAACAACGCCATTCTGGCGCTGGAAAAATTCGTCTCTCCGAAGGCGTCCGCCTGCATCCACTGCGGCAGATGCGTCCAGGCATGTCCTCTGCGGCTCATGCCCACGGAGATCGCAAAGGCGTTCCGGAATGAGGATGCCGATGCACTGGGCAAGCTGAAAGTTACCCTGTGCATGAACTGCGGCTGCTGTACCTACGCCTGCCCGGCAAAGCGCCCCGTAGCGGAAAATAATCAGCTGGCAAAAGCATTTTATATGTCAAGCATCAAGAAATGAGGAATGAGGAGTTAGGAATTAGGAATGTCGGTATCGCCTTTGGCGATGGAATTATATTTTTTGAGCGAAGCGAACACCGCCATTCCTCAATCCTAATTCCTAATTCCTAATTCTGAACGAAAAAAGAGGAGGAAGGAAAAACATGGCATCATTATTCACCGTATCTCCGTCACCTCATGTGCGGAGTGGGATGACCACCCAGAAAATTATGCTGCTAGTGGTACTGGCGTTGGTTCCAGCAATTGTGGCGGCGACTGTGTTCTTCGGTCCACGTGCCCTGCTGCTGGTGGTATTCTGTGCCACTGTCAGCGTATTCACAGAGCTGGTCTGTCAGAAGCTTATGCAAAAGCAAGTTACTGTTTCCGACGGCAGCGCACTGCTCACCGGTGTGCTCCTGGCACTGAATCTCCCGGCAACGCTGCCCCTGTGGCAGGCTGCCATTGGCTGTATTTTCGCTGTGGCTGTGGTAAAACAGCTGTTTGGCGGATTGGGCTGCAACTTCGCAAATCCTGCCATTACGGGACGTGTGTTCCTGCTGCTGTCCTGCGGCGAAAGCATGACCACCTGGGTGAAGCCCTTTTATTATCAGGATGGCAATATGTTCGCCTCGTCCGGCAGTCTGGCAGACGGCGTGACCGGCGCAACACCTCTGGCATCGGGAGATGCAAACCTGCTGGATCTGTTCCTGGGCAATGTGGGCGGCTCTCTGGGTGAGACTTCCGCCCTGGCACTGCTTATCGGCGGTATTTTCCTGCTGGTCATCGGCGTGATCTCCTGGCATACTCCGGTATCCTATCTGGGCGGTCTGGCTGTGCTGGAACTCTGCTATGTACTGGCAACCGGCGGCGAAATGACCGATGTGCTCTATGCGCTCCTCAGCGGCGGCGTGATCCTGGGCGCATTCTTCATGGCAACAGACTATGTCACCACGCCTATGACCGGCGCAGGCAAGCTGATCTTTGGTCTGGGATGTGCCATACTTACCTTTGTCATCCGGGAATTCGCCAATATGCCTGAGGGCTGTTCGTTCTCCATCCTGCTCATGAACCTGCTGACCCCCTATATCGACCGTTTCACCATGACGAAACCCCTGGGTGCAAAACCTGTGGAAAAGGAGGCGAAGGGCAATGGCTGATACAGCAAAATCCTCTGCAAAAAATATGATCGTACCGCCTCTGATACTGGCACTCATCTGCGCCGTATGCTGCGGTATGCTGGCAGTTGCCAACAGCGTGACCAAGGACAAGATCGCCGCTGCAGAAGCAGATGCCATCCAGTCCAGCTTGCAGGAGCTGCCGGATGCAGGCACATTTGAAGAAATCACCGATTTCACTCCGGCAGACGGCGACAAAGCTGCTGCTACGGCACTCTATGTGGACGAAAAGGGACAGGCAGCTGTACTTATTACCGCAGACGGCTATAACAAAGGCGGCTTACAGGTCATTATCGGCGTGGATAAAGACGGCGCTATTACCGGTGTATCCTTTGTCTCTGTTTCCGAAACACCGGGGCTGGGTACGAAGGTGGAATCCAATCCGGAGCTGCTGGTAGACAAGCTGGTGGGCTTAACTGACACTGCCGCTGTGGACGGCGTGGACAATATCACCGGCGCAACCTATTCTTCCAAGGGCATGAAAGCCGCTGTTAACTGTGCACTCGAAACAGTCAGCGCAAATCAGGAGGTGATCGGCGCATGAATTACGGAAAAGAATTCACCAAGGGCATTATTAAGGAAAATCCCACCCTCGTGGGACTGCTGGGCATGTGCCCGACTCTGGCGGTAACCACCGGCGCATTCAACGGCATCGGCATGGGACTTTCCACCATGTTCGTGCTGATCTGTTCCAATATCGTCATTTCCCTGCTGCGGAAAGTGATCCCAGAACAGGTGAAGCTCCCCTGTTATATTGTCATTATCGCATCCTTTGTGACCCTCATTCAGTTTCTGGTACACGGCTTTGTGCCGTCACTGTACACCAGTCTGGGGGCATTCCTGGAACTGATCACCGTAAACTGTATCATTCTGGGACGTGCGGAAATGTTCGCATCCAAGAACAATGTCCTGGCGTCTGCGCTGGACGGCGCAGGCATGGGTCTGGGCTTTACACTAGCGCTGTTCCTCATGGGCAGTGTCCGTGAGATCCTGGGTTCCGGCACTTGGTTCGGACTGACGATTCCGGGTATGGTAAACCACACCATGAGCCTGTTTGTCATGCCGGCAGGCGGCTTCCTGGTACTGGGCTTTGTCATTGCCATTGTCTGTGCTCTGGCGAAGAAAAAGCCCCCGAAGAAGATCGGCTGTGCATCCTGTCCCAACGCGGCAGTATGCGGCGCAAAACAGGAGGAGGCTGACGCATGAGTACGTATATTGCCATTATCATTGCCGCCGTACTGACAAACAACTTTGTCTTGTCCAAATTCTACGGCATCTGCCCGTTCCTGGGCGTTTCGAAAAAGCTGGATTCCAGTATCGGCATGGGCGCAGCCGTTGTCTTTGTGATGTTCTGCGCATCTCTGGTGACCTACCCCATTTACTACTTCATTCTGAAGCCCCTGGAGCTGACTTATCTGCGGACGGTAGCGTTTATTCTGGTCATTGCAGTATTTGTTCAGCTGCTGGAGATCGTCATCAAGAAGCTTATGCCGCCGCTGTATAAGACCCTGGGCGTATATCTGCCCCTGATCACCACCAACTGCGCCGTACTGGGCGTGACCATCATGAACATTGACGAAAGCTACAGCTTCGGACAGTCCATGGTGAATGCCGTATTCTCCGGTCTGGGCTTTGCCCTTGCTATGGTGATCTTCTCCGGCGTGCGCTCCCGTGTAGACGACGCAGAGGATTCCACACCCAAGACATTCCGGGGCGTTCCCGCAACGCTCATTGCAGCCGCCATTGTGTCCATGAGCTTTCTGGGCTTCGGCGGACTGGGTTCATAAGGAGGATGTGCCATGGAATATATCTATCCCATCTTGATTTTTGTCGTTATGGGCATTGTGTTCGGCGTGCTGTTGGTGGTGATCTCCAAGGTGTTTGCCGTGAAGGTAGACGAGCGTGCCGTAAAGATCACAGAAGCCCTGCCCGGCGCCAACTGCGGTGCCTGCGGCTATGCAGGCTGTGCAGACTATGCCGATGCCATTGTAAATAAAGGTGCCCCCATGAACGCTTGTCTGCCCGGCGGCGTCAACGCGGCGTCAGCCATCGGAGACATCATGGGCGTATCTGTTTCCGCTGCGGAGCGGATGGTGCCGGTACTCCACTGCAACGGTACTTGCAGCGCCACAAAGCGGAAGTTTGACTTTGATGGTGTACAGTCCTGCACAGCGGCAAAGCGGTTCTACGGCGGCACTGGTGTCTGCGCCTATGGCTGTCTGGGACTGGGAGACTGCGTGAATGTCTGCGAAAACGACGTGATCTCCATCCAGAACGGCATTGCCACATTCTGCACAGAAAAGTGCGTCTCCTGCAATAAGTGCGCAAAAGTCTGTCCCAACGGTCTCATTGAGCTGCGCTCCGAGAAGAAAAAAGTGGACGTGCGCTGTTCTTCCCGGAATATGGGCAAGGTCGCCGTACAGTCCTGTGAAAATGCCTGCATCGGCTGCAAAAAGTGCGAAAAGATCTGCAAGTTTGACGCCATCATCGTAGAGAACGCCTATCCGGTCATTGATTATGACAAGTGCAAGTCCTGCGGTCTGTGCGTGAAGGAATGCCCGAGAGGATGTATCACCAATCTGCGTAAGCCCAAGGTTACTGCTCCGGCAGCAGAATAAGCGGAATAAGCACTTGACATTTTCGGGAAAGCCGGGTATAATAAAAGAAAGAGAGCATACCAGTAAGCGGTCTGCTCCCTAGATGGTTATGTTAGAGAATAACCGCCCAAGTTTCGCAGCAGGGGCGGTTATTTCTTTTTATGAAAAATGGCGTATAATACGGAAACCAATGCAATCAGCATATAAGTATACTGAATCAGATCAGCCCAAGTTACTGCGCTGTCCATTTTATCACCTCCCTTGTAACAGGGAGCAAGGAACGACCGCCTACCGTTTTTGGTATGCCCTCGGATCACCATTATACCAGATGCGACACAAAATGTCAAATTAACCCTTGGATGGGACAATAAACCATCCATCCATAATTTATGCATTCTGTGAAAAGCCGTGGCAAGTTCGCACATAACACTTGCATTTCTCACAAAAATGTGCTATACTGAAACCATATCTTGCATGAGCGAGTACAGGAGGATATTATGGCAAAGAAAAATCAGAAAATGGTAGAAGAAATCACGGCGATGGACGTGGATTTCGCACAGTGGTATACCGATATCTGCAAAAAGGCAGAGCTTGTTTCATATACCAGCGTCAAGGGATGTATGGTTATCCGCCCCTATGGCTATGCGATCTGGGAAAATATCCAGTGCATTCTGGACGACATGTTCAAGGCAACCGGTCATGAAAATGTGAATATGCCCATGTTCATTCCGGAAAGCCTGCTGCAAAAGGAAAAGGATCACGTAGAAGGCTTTGCCCCAGAAGTTGCGTGGGTGACCCACGGCGGCAATGAAAAGCTGGAGGAACGCCTCTGCGTCCGCCCCACTTCTGAGACGCTGTTCTGCGAACACTACGCAGACATTGTACACAGTTACCGTGACCTGCCGAAGTTGTATAACCAATGGGTCAGCGTGGTGCGTTGGGAAAAAACCACCCGTCCTTTCCTGCGTTCCCGTGAATTCCTCTGGCAGGAAGGCCATACCATCCATGCTACTGCGGAAGAAGCGATGGAAGAAACCGTGCGCATGCTAAATGTTTACACAGAATTCTGCGAGAAATCTTTGGCAATGCCTGTGGTAAAGGGACAAAAAACCGAGAGCGACAAGTTTGCTGGTGCTGTGGCAACCTATGCCATTGAAGCGCTGATGCATGACGGCAAGGCGCTTCAGGCAGGTACGTCTCACTATTTCGGTGACGGCTTCGCAAAGGCATTCGGCATCCAGTACGCCGGAAAGGACAACAAGCTGGCACATCCCCATCAGACAAGCTGGGGCGTGACGACTCGTCTGATCGGTGCAATTATCATGACCCACGGCGATAACAGCGGTCTGGTCCTGCCGCCGGCTGTAGCACCCATTCAGGTTGTGATCGTGCCCATTGCACAGCACAAGGAAGGCGTTCTGGATAAGGCAAATGAGCTGTATGCAGCGATCCAGGCAAAGGGCATCCGGGTGAAGCTGGACGATTCCGACAATACACCGGGCTGGAAGTTTGCACAGTATGAGATGAAGGGCGTTCCTGTCCGCATTGAGATCGGTCCCAAGGATATCGAAAACGGTCAGTGCGTTGTTGCTGCACGATATAACGGCGAAAAGCAGACGATTTCTCTGGATAACAATTATGAAACTCTGCTGGAAACACTCACCCGACTCCTGGAGATCGAGATCCCGGAGGGCATGTTTGCCAAGGCAATGGAAAACCGCAAAAACAAGACCTATGTCTGCGAGACCATGGAACAGATCACGCAGGCACTGGAAGAAAAGGGCGACGGCTTCGTAGAAGCTATGTGGTGCGGTGATGAAGCCTGCGAGGATAAGGTCAAGGAAGTCACCGGCGTGGGTTCTCGCTGTATTCCTCTGGAACAGCACACCATTTCTGACAAGTGCGTCTGCTGCGGCAAGCCAGCAAAGCATATGGTACTCTGGGGCAAGGCATATTAATAGACACATATAGAAGAATTTCACGCCTGAAACAAAATGATACAGGCAGATACTACATAATACAATAAAATACACAAAGCCGCATTTGCGCCCTGTTTGGGTTCAAATGCGGCTTTTTTCATGCCTTACATCCGGCAAGGGCTGCATCCTCTGCCTTTTGGTGCACAGCCTTCAGACGGCGGATTTCCGATTCCAGCTTCGAACGTCCATCCGAGGAAAGCGATCCATCCCGGAGCAATTGTTCCAGGGTATCAATGGTATCGCAGAGTGCTGCAAATACAGTGAAGTATGGTTTTTTGTAATCTTCCATGATAAATTCCTCTCTTTCAGTAAATGATATCAAAAACACTTGACTTTTCATATTAGATGATATACAATATTAAATTGGGTAATATACAATGTGTATTGTTTTTCATCTAACATAAAATGGTATGTAGAAAGAAGGCGGGGCAAATGAAATTACAACATGCGGTCAAATATCGGCAAATAGGCTTGAAAATCAGTTATTACCGCAGACTAAAAGGGCTCACTCAGGAGGAACTTGCCGAAAAGATCGACAAAAATGTCTCTTTCCTGGGCGCAGTGGAAGCGCCAAATATAGACTGTGCCCTTTCTCTGGATACCCTATTTGACATTGCAAAAGTACTCCAGGTGCCGCCGAACCGTTTTTTCGAAGACGATATGTAAGAGCCTGTCCAGCATCTTTTCGCACGCATCTTGCTTGCATCTTTTGTGGGAGATTTTGTGAAAATACTCGGAAATCCACAAAGGATTTCCTCCGTTTTTCACTTCATCTCCCAAAAAATCTGACTGCGCAATCTGCGCACGCCCAGATACTGAACAGACTCTAAGTGAGCACGCTCCTATTTCGCCGCAAGCGCAAAGGGCATCGGAACAGAATCGGCGATCTGCTCTGCCACGATCTGTGCAGCCAGATAGGCAATTACCTCTTCGGGCGTAGGTGTCCCCTGCTTTCTGGAAATGGCATCCCACGCCTGCCGAACCCTCAGATCCGGACAGTGCATCCCCTCCCGGATTGCCGCTGCGATCTCTTCTTGAACTTCTTCCACGGAAATCTGATTCTCACGTGCAATTTGGTCTAAGATCTGCTGCATTGAAAACCCTCCTTTCTGCCTTTTGACAGGCAATGCCGTTTATATTCCTGCAACCGATCCGGTAATTTCATTATAGCACATGTTACTGTCGGCTTTTGTCAGAACCTGTGACAGCATGGGAATTTTTCGGCGTTTTTTCCAGTCGGCAGATGTTTTTCTGGGAAAAGCGATTTTTCTTTTATTTCTGGAAAGTCTTTTGGTAAAAAGAAAAAAATTGCAAAAAGCGGTTGACAAGAGATTTTTTTTGTGGTATAATATATAACGTTGCAGGTATTGTGCTTCATAATCTTTCAAATAGGGGTATAGCTCAGCCGGTAGAGCAGCGGTCTCCAAAACCGCGTGTCCCGAGTTCGATTCTTGGTGCCCCTGCCATATCCCCCCATTTTTTATGGGGGGGATATTATTTATTTAAAAAAGGATGGATATTATATGAAAATGAAGAAGATAGCAGCAGCGTTAACAGCTGCAACAATTTTAGGCTCTAATGGTGCTCTTGTTGTAAATGCATCAGCAGAGACAAATGCAGTAAATATCACGACTAGTACCGTAACAGAAGCAATTGTAACTGCTGATGGAACAATTATTCCTGAAGGCACAACAGCAATCTCTCTTGAAATTCAGAACAATACAGGTTTCGATATTTCGGAGATTCAGCTGAATGTAAATACTTCTTTATTGTTTGATGCGAGTGGAATGCCCATTGTTTCTGTTGGAAATGTATGCGGAGATGCTACTGTAGTCGCTGCACAGGAAGGTGAAAATGTAGCTATTACTAGCATTGCATCAAGTATTTGCAATACAGACGGTACTTTGGCAACTGTTTATGTAAGCAATACAGCATCCATTGCTGTTGAAGATGCAGAATTTCGAAAAGGTTCTCTGACAAATTGTGATGAAAGCGACATATCTACTTGCGATGTAGAAGTCGAATGGACAATCGGAGATGTAAATGGCGATGAAAAGATTACAGCAGATGATGCTTACATTGTTCGCAATGCCATTAGCATCGGACAAGAAAATAGTGAGTTAAAGCGATATGGTTCCTCTTCATATTATTATTTGGACGGTGTTGAAGTATTTCTAAATCCTCAAAAATATGGTTTTACAAGAAAACGATATGCAATGGCTGCTGACGGTGATGAAAATACCCTTCTCTTCGATTGCGACTTGCAGTCTTTATCTGATGTTTATCAGATTCTTTACTACTATACTTGCACGAGTATAGGAAAGAGTTATAATGTATCTGGCTGGTATATTGGAGAAGAAAGAACTTTTTAACTATTCTATGCAGCAAAAAACATGATTTTTGAAAGGAATTTTCTAATGAAAAAAATGATTGCATGTGTCTCTGCGATTACTTTGTTTTTCACGGGCATTGCTAAAAGTCTTACAGATACAATTTTCGCCGCGGAATATGATATAATAGACACAGAAATTCCTATTTTCCAAGAAACTACTGTGGAAGACAGTGCATTAAAACAACTAGCTGTCTCTCATGGATTAGGTACAGATACTTTTTCCTTTCCCAATCATATTTATGATACTACAACAGACAGAGCCGAAGTTGTACTTGAGAATTACACGAAAAATCTTACAGCAACTGAACGGTTTATGTATTATGAATACAAATTCCAAAATCTAACAAATTCGGGATGCTGTTTTGGGATTGCTGCATTAACAGTTCTGGTTCATAATGGAATTCTTTCTCCAAGTGATATTTATGCGGATGCAGAAACGCTATATGATATTCCATTGACAGAAGATGTGGATGATTTGATTGCTGCATATTCTCTGGTACAAGCACACAAACCCGTCCAATACAGTGCCGGATTAAACAGTACTTATTCTGATGCAAAAAAAATGGAACAGCTTCTGGATTGCGCAAAACAATGTCAAGAAACAGGCGAATATTTTTTGATTAGTTTCCAGGATGAAAGCATTTCTCATGCGGTGACCGGATTGGGAATGACAACAGGAAATTGGGATTGGAACGGAACTTCATATGATACTTGTATTCTGACTTATGACAGTAATTGTGTTAGTGCTGAAGAAAATCATATCCCTTTTCGAGATGAGCAATGCATTTATATTAATTCTAAGACCAAACAATTTTATATTCCAATCTATGAACTTGGTTCTGAAACTGGGGCAAGCTTTACATTAGTGACAAACAATGCAGATTTGCTCCTTTATAAAGCACCGTATTCTGAAACAACACTGGACGCTACAAACACCTCAAATATTGTACAATGCAGACTTTTTCACGGTAATGCAGAGGGATTGAAAATTTCAATAGATGGGTCAGAAGCTGGGGAATATGATTTTTCAAATGCTGTTTATTATTTAGAAGGAGACGCATTTCATATTGAACAGGAATTATCTGAGCCGGAAAGAGTAGATCTTAGAATTTCTGGAGATACCTTTATTTCTCGCTATGATGCATTCGATGCTGAAAAATATACAGCAGATATGTCAAGTCAATCTGTTTCGTTAACGAACGAAGGCGAACGGCAATTTACTTCAACCTTGTATCTAGCATATGATACAGAAACATGCGATTATAGCCCTACTAACTGGTTTGACTATATTGGTGTTTTATCGCCAGAGCAGACCTTAACACTTTCCAAACAAGAACAAGGTGTTTTAATTTCTGGTGATACACCTATTTCTGGAGATGCTCGGTACATTTTTGATTGCAGTTATGCAGAAGAAACAACTGGAAATAGCATCAAGGGCACTTCTTTTCACATATATACGGAAGAATCTGAGGTTCTTGTCACTTATGACACAGAAGAAGAACATGAAAATTTCTATCTCGACTTAGACAAAGACGGAATATATGATAACTTGATTGAAATTGGTGATGCGAATGGAAATGGCATTTCCTATGAAGCGGATGATGCATATCAAATTTTGTTAAGTTATGCGTCTCAGTCAGTTAGAAAATCGCAACTTGTCAATACATATCTATGCGACATAAATAAAAATAGCCAAATTGACCCTGATGATGCCTATGAGGTATTAGTTCGATATGCAGAAAATTCTGTTAAGAAATAGAACATTGGGATGAAAGAAAACCGCCCGGGAATCTGCCCGGACGGTTTTTTTGTGCAGTCTTGCTTAATTTCAAACTTTTCCTTGGGTCTCTGTTCCGGCGGCATGATGAATATACTACACCTCCTTTTGATTCCACACCATTGTATAATCCGTTTCTGCTGTATCTTCATCAATTCCTTTTGATACAATAAACAGTCCTTCTCTCAAGTAGAAATCCACGGCACGCCGATTCTTTTGATAAACATGCAACGAAAACATAGGATGATTTTTTTTGACGCACGCCAAAAGACCTTTTCCAATTCCCATAGAACGGTATTTTTTATCAACAAAAATCCCTGCAAGATAGTCGCCCATCATGCCAACAAATCCCTGTATTTCTCCGTCTTTTTCATAGACAAAAACCTCCGCTTGCAAAATCTGTTCCTGCACGGCAGAAAAATTGAAACGCCAATACGCTTTTGGAATAAAAGGATGTGCATCCTCGTTTCCAGTCAACCATATTTGCATAACCCGCTCAGTATCTGATCTTTCAAATTTCCTGATCATCGCATTTTCCCCTTTGTTTTAAAGCATATAAATTAAGGTAATACCGCATAAAGATTTGCGGTATTGCCTTAAGAAAGCTCCATAGCACGCACAGTCACACGGTTTCTGCCGCTCATAGTACATGTAAATAAAGTTAAATCCCAGTCCTCGGCATTACTCTCCATCGCCGGCACATCATGACCAGACATCAATTCTGTCTGCACCACTTCATAGGTATGCAGCACACCGCCGCCATCTGTAAAGTAAATTGTATCTCCTGAGTTTAAATTACCGATCCTTCCAAAATGAGAGCGATAATTATGAGCAGCCAAGATCAAATTTCCATCTGCAACCGTTCCGGCATAACGGCATGGCGCCAATTTTAAATTGGGATAACTCCACGCACTCAATACCGGCAATTCTATGCCAAGGGAAGGAATAGAGATCGTTCCTAGATAAGTTTCCCCATCCACCTCAAGCAGAATTTCTTCTGACGATAATTCTTCTGTATATCCTGCTAACAGATCTTGTTCTAAAGGTAATTCTTGCGTATCCCTTTCAGAAGCTGTTGCCGTCATTTTTTCCTGCAGCGCCGGCAAAATGGTTCGTGTAGCCTCTGCACCATGATAATCCTGCTGAATATTATATCCAACCAGAAGCACCGCTGCAATCAGCAGAATGGCACCCGTCATGATCCAATACCAACCACGTATCTTTTTCATAGAAAATTCCACTCACTTTTTTTGATGCATACGCCAGCCAATGACAATACATATCAGTCCTCCTCCAATCAACAGCGGAACAGGCCACCAAAGCTGTCCTGTTTGAGGCAGTTTTCTACCGGAAGAACCACCTCCAGATGAATTCCTGGAACCACTGTCAGAACTTATTGTCATAGGAAATGTTTCGGTTTTCGATTGGGAAGATGAAGATAAAGACGAAATTTCTGTTTCCAAAGAAGTGGTTATTTCAGTCGTAACCAACGGTGTCACCATGGAGGAACGTACTGTACTATGTGAATTCAAAATAACATACTGTGTGTCATTGGCACGATAAATAACAGTATAATTTCCCGGCACCTCGACTTCCTTGACACGCCATTCAGACGCAGCACTTCCTGTCCATTGATAAGTCCAGTTATTCTGCTCATTGAGTTTCACTTCTTCTTCCAATTGCGCATCCCGATAAATCGCCACAGTCAATTCTGTAGAACGATCATCTGGATATTCCTCGTCGTGCAGCCAAACCTTCTGTACTGTATACATTTCATTCTCAGAAGACGGCATTTTCCGCACCCGAAATTTCGGATACGTCATAAAATCTAAATTTGTTTCCTTATCTGAAAGATCTACCAGAACAGCAGAAGGAATATAACGTTTATCACCGATCAGTTTGGATTTCCCTGATAAAAGATACAATCCCTTTGACATGCCCTCAAAACACAGTGCCCCAGATTGATCGGTAACACCGGACAGCAAGGGGGAAATATTATCCAAAACAGCATAATTTTCCAATGTATCCGCAGCATCCTGAAGTGCAGACGATGTTAAATCCTCCATTGCCACATCATAGTCTGCAAAATCATCCTGCAATACAAAGGAATTGCTTTCGGGAATCCGTTCGCCTACACGATAAAGCTTCCACTGCATTCCAGAAATTGTCACATTTTCTGTCTGACAGTTCATTGTGAAAGAAACTGTTTTTTCTTCAGCAAAAACCGGCATCCAAAAACATGCTGCTATCCAAAACAACAATCCTAAAATACAGAGTCCTATTCCCCACTGCCGCATCATTTTTTTGCACATGGCATCTCCCCCTCCTCTCTTTCCAATGATTCACTCCATTGCAATATCAATAGCGGATCATCCGCAGGAATTGTTTTTTTCCTTCTTCCGCCAAAGATCCAGAACAAGAGCAAGCCGAGCAACAACGGCGCAGCAAAAAATGGTACAACTGATACGGAATCCAATTGTACTGCATCCGCAGTGACTTTAATATTGTTCGGATACACTGTTTCAATTCGATGCGCACGTACCAACAATCGATGGGTATTGATTCCATAGGGGGTGCACGTCATTAAAGTAACATAATCTCCTCCCGGAATCACTGCAAGTTTATCGATCTCTTCCGGCCTGACAATCAAAATACGTTCCACTTCATATGTAAGTATTTCATCCAGTATTGTAATTGTGAAAGTATCTCCTTCTGTAAGCTGATCCAAATCACTGAACAATTTTGCAGATGGAAGACCGCGGTGTGCAGAAATTACTGCATGTGCATCCGTTCCGCCCACAGGCAAAGAAGAACCCTGCAAATGACCTACAGCGACATTCAGCACCTCAGCGCTGGTCCCATGATAAATCGGAAGCTCCACTTTGATTTCCGGAATAGAAATATACCCCATAATCCCTGTCCCAGAAACATTCAAATTCTCCTCATAGCCAGGGACTTCATCATAATTTTCAAAAGGTGCATAGATCTGATTCAAAGATGTATTATAGGCATGTGCCGCAGCAAGAATTTTTTCTTTTTCAGAATCGTCCATCTGTTCCACTGCCTGGTTATATTCCGCAACAGCATAACTTTGCACTCTGGTATTCCACCAGTTACTAACAGTCGGATAAAGCATCACGGAGAGCCCCACCAGTAAAAGAATCAGCAATACAATTGTTGAAATCACATTGAATTTACTTTTCTTTTTTCTCATGGGTCCCTCCCTAATGCCCGCCGGGAATCCCCGGCGGACGAATTTAGGTTTTCATTTTCACTTTCCCAGAACGGGAAAAATTTTTGTAGTAATTATGCTTCCATATTCTTTGCACGCTTCTTGGTGATCAGGAGCACGCCTGCGCCAACAACCAGCACACCGCCGGCTACGTAGAAGATGGTCGTACCGATACCACCGGTGGACGGAAGGGTCGAACCAGAAGTATTTTCAATCTTTGCTGATACTGTACCGTCGGTTAAATCACCAGCTACGGCATCAGCAGTACCAACCTTAATTGTCAAAGCTGTCAATGCGTCATTAGCCTTGAAACTATCCCAATCCTGATCATTCTTCGTTGTTGCAGTGATCTCCAGTGCAAAGGGATCGGTCGGCACTTTATAACCAGCCGGCGCCGCTGTTTCGTACAAATTGTACTTTCCGCTGTCCAGGCCAATTACTGCAAAAGTATTGCCGCTTGTATTTTCAAATGCAGTTGCGTCATCAGCAGAATCTACCCATGATGTCACCTTATATGCTCCGGAAGTATCTGCCACCGCAGTCAGAACAGCATACTTATTCGCATGTTCTCCATCTGTTGCCTGGAGTTTAAACTTCGCACCTGTCAAAGCAGCCTGGCTGGTTTTGTCGACCTTAGTCAGATCCAGCTCATATGTAAATGCAACTACCTTGTCTTCCGGGGTTTTGCTTGTGTCAGGAGTTCCCTCGCCGTTCCAGTTCGGATTATTGGAATATTCCAGATAAACGGCATTCATCTGACCATCCAGACCGATCTCAGCATTTTCGTTCAGTACAGCATCATATGTTACTGTAACAATACTCTTTGCTGTTATACCATCCGTCACACCAGTTACCTTCGTAATATCATCAAAAGCAACTGTGATTGCATTGCCGGTCACATCAATATTAGCCTGAGTCGTTACATCAGTGCCATCAATATCCACCTTAATTGCACTCTTTGCCGGCGCTGTGAACTGACTATCCAGTGTGTCATGGAACACATACTTATAGCCCTTCTTGTAATCTGCCAATTTGCTGGGCAAAGTACCGATCAGCTTGAACGGAACCGTATCGCCGATGCTGTAGTCCGCAACATCGTTGTAGCCTGTTCCTACATAATCCTCTGTTTCATTTGCGTCAGTTCCATATGTAGGAGTTTTTGCATTCTCCTTGATCTTCTTTTCTACCGTCGGCAGAGCACTCTTCACAGCAATTTCAAGACCTGCGCTTGCATCAACCTGTGCGATCAGATAACGTGTCTTTGCGCCGGTTGCCTCACTCAAATCTGTGTCATCAATCAACAGGTAATAACCGTCACCTGTAGTTGTCACGTCAATTGTGGCACTAGCAGCTGTATTTACTTTCGTTAAATTTGCAGTTTGCGTAGCAGCGAAAGCAGCAAAATTCTGAAGTAATTCGCTGTCCTCACTTTCTTTTGCCAGCACCTCTGCAACGGCAGCAGCCGTGTTGCAAGATGCAAAGTTCGTGCCAATCGTGGTATCTGCCTTCAATGCAGTTAAAAATGCAGCTCCCTTTGTATCTCCTGCTGCCCACTGGATGCCTTCCAAAGCGCCGCTATCACCTACATTACCAGTAAAAACCTTGTATGCAGTGTAAACATGCGATGCAGTATCGTTTTCATCCGAATTCGTAAAGGAAATGGTATTGGGAGTCACAGCTGCACTAGCCGGGATCGACGCCATGGACGGAACTACTGCACAAGCTGCCAACAAGGCTGCGGTTGCGATACTCGCAAATCTTTTTGTTTGTTTCATAATAAATACTCCTTTTTGAAAATATTTTTTCCGGAGCTGCGATTCCGCCGCATTCCCCCACGGCGGAATCCGCTCACTCCATTTTTTACGTTTTTATTTCATACGTTGACATTTCCGTCTTCGTCTGATCAAAAGATTGCCGGCCAGAGCACCACTCATAATCGCAGTGCCTGTAATCGTATACCACCTTGTGCCAACTCCGCCGGTAGAGGGCATTATGGAAGCGCTAGGTTTCTTTGCATTCTGAATCATTGCAGCGCCATTTCCCGGGTTCACTGCACTGATACAATAAATTGTACTGCTATCACCATCCTCGAATGCATAACGAATATCGTAATAACTCAGTTCATTCGAATTCTGATCAATGGATATTTCTTCTATCCAATAATAATAAGGATTGCCCTGTGCATCACAAACAGGTAGATTTTCTGCAACATAAGTCCACGCATCTGTACCGGATGTCTGTGTGATCGTCACAATTGCAGTACCATCTGCCTCAAAATGCAGACCAGATTCTTCTGCCGCTGCACTTGCCAGTTTCATTGGCATTACTGCACCTACCAGAGAAAACGATGCGGACAATGGTGCGCTTAGACTTTGGGGTTCGTTGGCGGCAGTGGGATAAGTAATTTTTGTACCATCGTCATAAGTGAAAGTGATCGACGTTATTGGCAACCTAGAAGAATTGCCTTTTAGGTATATCTGCAAATTACTTAATGTAGGTTTCTGTTCATCACCTTTATCCCATGGCCACGCAATCGTATTACCGGTTATTAAAACGGGTTGACCCTCTACTGATGTGGCACTATACCTGTTCTCACTATTTGCAAGCCATTCATAGATTACCAATTTATCGTTATTATTTGTTATCCATGAAGAACCTTGCTTCGTTCCATTTTCATCATAGATATGAAAGTCAGCATCTAAATAACCGCTAAACGAGCCAAACGTAACTGCAATTGATGCTATATTGTTTCTCGATTCAGTTGGAATTGTGAAATTATAGGTTTCGTTTGGTTCTACAGTTTTTAACCCTTCATTTTCTCCAGACGAAGTCTCCGTCGTAGTCGTGGTAGTGGATGTAGAAGTTGAGGTTGAGGTTGAGGTAGTCGTTTCTTCAGATGATGTGGTTGTTGTGCTGGACGATGATGAAATTGTATAAGAAACTTGCACACTATTTGGTGAACCTCCAGCCAAATACCAGAGTTGAAATTCAAAATACATGCCTTCCGCATAAGTATCTGGAATCTGATAAGTCAAAGCAAGATTTCCATTCGCATCAAAATTGCCATTCCACGTATCTTGTGTCCAACTTTGATAAGCGTATCCATAACAACCATTTGCATACGCACCTGATAAACCATTTGAAAGAGAAACTTTCAAAGTATCACCTGGTTTCAATCCAGTAATCTGAACATTTTGCGGGTCTGTGTTAACCGTAGTCGTTGTTGTACTGGTTGTTGTGCTAGTCGTTGTGCTCGTTGTCGTGCTGGTTGTTGTACTAGTCGTCGTGCTCGTTGTTGTACTAGTTGTTGTGCTGGTTGTTGTACTCGTTGTTCCCTCATTTCCCGAGGTGGTGATCAATGGCATACTGGAAGTATTCGGCGTTGTTGACCGATGAATCTTCACTTCTACCGAGGCGTTTGTCGGAGTATCACCGTTCCAATCTTTTTGAAGCTTGAGTGTCATAACCCTTGTATTGGTGATCACAATCGGATCATCTGCGGTATTCGCTGAAATTCCCACATCGTTATCAACACTATACGTTGCTTCATAGCCATCTATGGATGTTTCTTCCACCTTATAATAATACGGCGTTCCATTCGTATCTGTTTTATCGAGATGATTCCAGGTATAAGACCAGCTGTTGGCGTCTGACAAAGTCTGCGTATCAATTGGTGTTGCAGCCCATGTGCCGCCCTCCAATCTTTGATACAGCTTTACAGTCACCGCATTGTGTGTTGCCCCCTGCACATCGACCCAAGTCTTATTTACAGAAATTGAAGTCTGCTCAATTTCCTTGGTATTGGTGATTGACACTGAGGTTTCACTATTCGCCGGCTGCCCGTTATGTGTAATTGCTGCCGTCCAGCCGTCAGGAACGATTTCCTTTACATAATAAATATACGTATTGTCCTTGCTGTCTTTTTCAGGCAAATCAAGATGCAGCGACCAATTTCCATTTGCATCCGGTGTAATGGTAACATCATTTCCATACTTTTCATATAGAGTGGTATTCACCGTACCATCTTCATTATAAAAGTCGGTCGGCAAATTTGTGACATCTGTTGGAATGTCAGTTGTTGTACCAGAAGAACCACTTGAACCAGTGTAATGCGTATTGATCTTTTGATAAAAGGCTTTCGCAATATTATCATACCCAGCTGCGTTTGGATGACAACCATCTGCTGAATTTGATCCGACAGCCGCCTTTACATCAACAAGATAAATCTTTTTTCCATCTTTCTGCAATGTATTTACTACATCAGTAACCATTGTATTATATTTGGAGACCAAATCATCCCATTGAGCCTGAACAGCGGCTCTCTTCGCTTCGTCATTGTCGTAATCGTTTACCTGTTCTATCCCTCTTGAATTGCTCCAGCTAAGTGCTGAAAATTTAGGGATTGTACCTACAAATAGAATTGCATTGGGGCTTTTTGTATAAATGGTTGTTATCAGACTTTCAAATTTCTTTTGCAGCGTCACATCACTTGTATTCGAAGATGTGATTGCAACATTTGAGTTAATAATATCATTTGTACCTGCAAGCAGACAAACTACATCAGAAGAATAAGAAGTCCACTGCATAGCAGAAGATATGTCATCTATTTTTCTGCCATCTTCAGCTACTTTGTTGACTGCTACATTTTTATACCCATTCTCTTCTGTCAGGTAATTGCTTTTTAGCACATTTGGATACGTGTATTCTTCACTCACATAGTTTCCAAAAGTACCCTTTGTTATCGAGTCACCTAATGCAATTACATTTAAACTTTCCGGCATTTGTCCCGTATCTGAAGATCCTGATTCTGACTCCTTCCCTGCCGCTCTACGGTAAAGTTCTAGCGAAATGCTCGTCGGCAAATTGGAATTCGAGCCACTGATTACAGTACCATTACTGGTTACCCAACTCTTATTCACTATAAATGAACCAGGTACACTGTTCGTAATGGTGATGTGTGGGCTTGCTACAGTACCACTGCTGCTATAGCTTGCTTCATAACCATCTGCCCCAGCAGTTTCAAGTACATAATAATAATACCGGCCACTATCACCTTTATACGGTAAATTCGTCCAGGTTTTTGTCCAATTGCCCTCAGATAATATTGCTGTGTCCTGCAGCTCCAAATGTGCTGGTAAATTTAACACATCTAATGAATTTACTGCATTATCATTCAAATATGTAGTAGAACGATACAAACCAACAGTAATACCATCATGTGTTGTTAAATCATCGTCCCAAACCTTATTTGCAGTTACATTTACCTCTGTCGGCGTATTATTTTTGTTGATGATCGTCGCTTCGCCATTAGTACCGTTCAAGCTGTATGTATAGCTGACAGTGTAACCATACAACTCAATCTGTTGCTCTGGCGTAAGTACTTCCTCCACCCGAACAGATTCATAATCACTAAGCGTAATTCCTGCATCAATTGCATCCTGGCTCGTCAGTGTGATTTTCCAACCGTCTGATGCAGAAAGCTTTTTGGTGAAAAACAAATCTTTTTCACCGCTGCTTTTTATGCCATAGACATTCACATCAATGGAATCGACCGGGATCTCACTATCAGACATATCCGTATTATCAGAATTATGCCATAGCTTTTGAATCACCAGACCTTGAGAATTATTGATTTTTATCGTTCCATCTTTATTGGTTGCATTTCCGACATAGTTCGGCTTATATGCGCCCTCGTTTCCAGAAGAATCTTTGTAGGTTCCATCTGGCTGCAATGTATACGTTGTGCCGTTACATGTATAGGATTCTTCTTTGACATAGTAATAAATCGGTCTGTCATCTTTGCCGCTTGGCAGATTAGACCAGCCTGCTGTCCATGCCTGCGATGCACCCTGTAAGTCGCCCGGCAAAGGCGTGCTGCTGGAAGCATCAAGTGTTTTGGGATTTTCAAGCGACCGTAAACCAAGATCAGACGCTGTTGCCATCACTGCATTTTCAGGGATCTCTGCAGATAACTTTGTATACGACCAATAAAGTTTCACATTGACAGAAGCATTTGTCACCTCAGGACTCCATGATTTTTGAACTGCGATATCAATCAGCTTGTTATTCGGAATATCCAGCGTACCACCGGTTTTTACCTGAATTACCTCGTTCGCATTTACACCATCTGGATATGTCACACTATCATTTCCATAAGTAAAATAATGGGTAGAAATGAAGTTTTTCAAAAACGAATAATATGGAGAGGTTTCTGGAAATGCGCTTGCATTTTCCAGATATGCTTTGACCAGACTTTGCAGTGTCGTATATTTTGCGGTGCCCTCCAGTACTGTTGTCGCTGCTATCTGTGCGTCAATACCTTGATATCCTGCCGGTACCTTCATTTCCACAAGCTTATACAAGATACCACTGTTCAGGCCGACTTTATATGCCCCATTTGCGCCGATATGAATACTCTTTGCCCCTTCTGGAATGGCATTCCCTGTGGCATCCTTGTCAAAGTTCAATACATGCTTTGTAACAGACGTACCGCCTTCTATTGTTGTTTGTTCCGCATCATCAGAAGAAAATACCCATTTACTATTTGCCGCATCATACTTTGCGATCCAGAAATCTGCATCCAGCTTCAAGCTATAGTCATTGATGTCGTATTTCACGATCTGCGGTACACTGCCCGTAGAAACGGTTGCAGTAGATGTGCTTACTGAAAATTTCGTGTCATCTTCTGAATCCGATGCACTCACATTTCCGGTATCCAGAGAAACATGGTTGGACGTTTCAATGAGTGTACCCGCATCACTGGAGGTCCATTCCTTGCCGTTTTTGGTCAGATCATAGGCATATGTAATTTCCAACGGGGTTTCATCTGGAACAGTGAGGTGGAGAACAGCAGTAGAAGTGATTTCCTCTTTGTCATAGCTTGCACTTAAAACACTCACATCTGTAATTGTTTGATTGTTGCCCCACTGTATTTCGCTTCCCCAATTTACGGATAGCTGTTTCCAGTAATTTTCACCGAGCATGCCTTCCCAGCAATATTCTGCCTTACCCTTCGCATCAAAATCTAATGTTACGGCTTCGCCATCGATCTTTACTGGATAAGAACCATTCGCAGGACCGCTAAATTGAAGTACAATCGTTACAGGTTCATTAGGCGCCTTAAGATGCCTCCCAGCAGCATCCTCTACATTAATTCCTATATATTGACCATAGCTTGATACCTTTAAATTTAAAGAGGTATGATTTACGACACTAGGCTTATACTCTACCGTATACTGATAATCACTTGTGCTCAATGTTTGACCAGTTGCAGTATTTTTCATTGTAATACTGAACAGTTTTGCATCGATGGCACTGGGTGCGTCTGTCACATTACCGCACTTGTTGACCATCAGCGTGTCTGTAATGTCATATTCATTTGTGTTAGAAAGCTTTTTACCATCGGGGTTTACCTGAATGGTATACTGTATACGTCCATTTCTGGCATTGACATTACCGTCTACCGATGTGTAAGGCTGATCCACACCTTTGGTCAATAAATCGGAATCCCCCGGAATATCAGCATTTTCTGTAACAGTAAAGTCAGCAGTTTTCGGTTCTCCGTCTGCTGCAGCAATACTATTCTGAATCACATATCCTGAATTCCCTGCTGCATCGACACTATTTTTTAATGTATCCACTGGAATTCCAGTATAATAGTCAATAAACATGACATCAGTGGCGTCTACCTGAAAAGTCACCACGCCGTTATTCACTGTATACTCATTGGAATACAAGTCATAACCATGCCATTGTTTTTTCACATGCGGTTTATAGCCATCTGCCTCAATTAGAATCGAACCTTCCGGCAAAGTATCTGTCAGAATATACTTATACCCCAACATTGTATTGATTCTCCAGCGGAAAATATAATACTCTGTTCCGTTCACTGTCAGTTTTTTCAGATCATTCAATGAAACTGTTTGGGAAGTATCTGAATAAGAACCGTTATCCTCCGTATCTGCCGACAATATGGTTCTATCTGCATTTAATGCGACTTTTTCGTATTCTGGGGCTAACTTATTTGTTATTGTAAATGTATTGCCGCCAATAACGCCCGTTTCATTCAGATAAGACACTGTATAACCGTCCGGAACAGAAATTTCCTCCGCCCTATAGTAATAATCTGCATTGTGGTCAAGGGTATCCTTGGGCAGATCCTCCCATGCAATCGACCAACCATTCGCTGCATTTAATTCATAGGCATAATCATTCGTGGTATCATCTGTATCTGGTATAACAACTTCCCATTCGCCGCTGGCATTTTTATAAATCGTTTCCCAGTCACCGGATTGACCCAGTCTTCGCTGTAAACGGATCCAGACACTTGTCGGTCTGCCGGAAGCAGCATTATTATCTTCCCATTTCTTATCGACTTGAATCCTCACGGGCTGTACATAGGTTTCGTCCTGTTTGGTAATGACATAGGACGATGTACTCGGATCGGAATCACCAAAACTAGCCCTATTTGAAAATGTTGCAGATTGATTTTCAGCGCCATCTGCATCCGGAACCTGTGTGTATTCCGCAGTGGTCTGATATTCCACTTTTACATGTTTATAGCCAGTTGCGTCTACGCCATCTGCAAATGTGATCTCAAAGCTGTTTGCAGCTTTTGTGCTGGCGGAGTTCACTTCTTCTCTTGAAAGTTCACTTCCATCCGTGCCATACACAATATTATAGAATTTAACATTGTACAAACTGCTGTCCAGCGGATCTCCATAGGAACCATATTGCTCTTTTTTTGCATATACTTTCACAACACTTTGCTGATCAGACGCAATATAATGTGCGCCGCCATTGGTTGCTTCCATAACGTCAACAAGCACCTTATTATCCACGCTGAATCCTGTATCCTGTACAACTTCAATTTGCCAGTTCAGACGCTTGGTTGTGCCCTTTTCCGTATCACTATTATAGATCACATCAGAAGAATTGCTTAACAACTGTTTTTTAATGCTATCTCTGTTTGTGATCTCCACCTGACCGGTCTTGCTGTGATTTTGATTATCCTCAACCGTGTTGGAAATATATGTTTTTCCATCAGATGTACTTTCCTGAGTGCCATCAGACCCGGCACCAGATCTTTCCGTAGTATAGGTAAAATACAGCTTTTTAATTCCGCCGTTTTCCCCATCCGTAACAGTTAACGTTCCAGTTGTTTGATCCAGTGTAATTGTTGCATATATATAAGTATATTGAATCTCCTTCCCCTCAATCCATGTGGTTCCAGACTCTCCTATCACAATCTTCGTGTCATCTCGCTCTAAAACTTTGCAGTCATTATCCCATGAATAGGCAACAGTCGTAATATTGAGATCAGACAACGAAATATACTTAAAAGCTTCATCTTTCAGTTCATAACCGTTCAGTGTAATATTTCCTGAAGAATATGCACCCACAGTCCATGTGATTTCTCCGTTATCATGGCTATAAGTACCTTTTTTATCGTCCAGGGTATACGGGCTGGTATACGTCACCTCTTTCGATACAGATGTACTGCCGCTATCATTGGGATAAATTACAGTTGCAGTATTTGTCACCTTATCCCCATTCACGATATTGCCGCTATCGGCATCATTCGATGTAGTATACGAAATAATTGCTTTTCCAACATCCGCTTGAAACGTGATCGTATCGACGTTCAGCGTATAAGACACATCGTTTCCAGACGCATCCTTTACCGTGAGATTTGCCGCATTGCCAAATGCCGCATCCTGTACCTGGGTTTCATTCAATGTATACCCATATGGATTGGTTACTGTAACAGACCAATTGATCTCATTCTTCACAAAGCCGGTTTCATAGTCCGGTTTACCGTCTTTTTCAATATATGTTTTCCCCAGCTGTACTGGTACGCTCTTATCTAAAAACAAACTTCCATCAGGCTGATTCAGGACCGCAGTATTATACAGCGTCATTTCCTGACCAACATAATCTATCACTGGTTCTGTGAATGTAAATGTTGTTTTAGACGGATTGGCCGAATGAAATACAAAATTGCCATTTTCATCCCAACTGCCGGCATCCGGCGGGGAAACTGTCACACTGCTTTTATCTGCCGGAAATCTTTCATCCACCAACTGATATCCATCCAACGAATTCTCACTGTTGTAGGGATTATCTACCGTGATCGTCCATGTAACAGTAGGCTTTTCTGCTGCTGTACTGGGGTTATTTAACTGTCCCCATTTATCCAGACCAAAAGTTTTATCCGGAAAAGTTACATTGATAGTCGCATTGCCGATCTGTATGACCTGATCACCTGATGCTGTACTATCCCGCTTAATGAGACCTTCAAATTGAATACTGCCGGTAAAACGATCGCTCTGTTGAATTTTACTTTGAATATATTCATCTGTAAACTGGATGACAACAAATCCATCTGTACTAATAGAATACCATCCGGCATCACCAGTATAATCAGGATCGTTTACAGTCATGCCAGAACCAGATAGTCCAGAAGTTTCTACACCGTCCGGCAGCTGATAATAAATACAAGGATTATCTGTCGTTACAGTAAATTGATCGCCGTCATTCTTACTGGAAATTGTATATTGAATCACAAAGCTCGCACCAATCGAATCTCCTGATGCATCTATTGTAATAGACTGCTCTCCTGTATCCCCCGAAGCCGATACGGTTTGACCGCCGGCGGTGATGGTTGCGCTGGTGATATTTTCAGTAAAATCTTTGCCTCCGCTAGGAATTTCCCCGATCGGTCTGTCAAAATATCCGCTGCCGTTTGCCGGTCTGTTCCCACCTGTGGGACGATTTCCAAGCCGTGTCGTTCTGCTGCTGCTTCCGCCAACCAGAGATATGGCATCTTCCTGCGCCAGTTCGAATGCCGGTGCAGTTTCTTCTGTCGAACCAGTCATGCTGACTGCCGGCATGATCAGGCTTCCGCAAACGGAAAAGACCACAACCAAAGATAACAGCACTGCGATCACAGCATGCCGCTTCTGTTTCCGACGTTTTTTCAGAAAGAACTGAACTTTTTCATAAAAGTTCTGCATGTGGACTCCCCCCTTTGCGAATAATTCTCACTATCTCTCATACATATCCACTGAAGTTTGCAGGATTCGTATTATAATGCATCTGCTCGTTTCAAAGGCCAGATTCGAAACATCACTTTCCCGACAACCGCTTCCTCTGCGACACAGCCGACTACAGTGGAACGGCTGTCTACAGATGTCGAGCGATGATCTCCCATGACAAACACACGTTCATCCGGAACCTGATACGGCAAATCAATGTCACATTCTCCAAATGCCAGGTCTGTCACATACGGTTCATCCAGGGCCTCACCATTGACATATACTGTACCGTCTGTTCCAATATCAATCACATCTCCGGAAACGCCGATCACACGTTTCAGCAATATCTTATTATTAAAGTAAAAAGCAATGACATCACCGCTTTTGAAATCACCTTTTCTCCGACAGATCACAAGTTCATCATTTTGCAGTGTCGGAACCATACTAGTTCCGGTAACACGAAGAACAGGCAAAAACAGCATAGAAACCAGAACTGCAATTGCGGCAACAACGATCAGAGAAGAAACGGTGTTCCGCAATAAGCGTAAATATCCGATTCGATATTTGCGCCGTTTTAATTCTGTTTCCAGCTGCTGCACAGTCGGAAAATTCGTCTCACTTTCCTGCATCATTTACTTTATGCTCCATGTCGTTTATTGATTCCTTCGGACAAAGCTGTTGTACCAGCATTGCCGTTTCACGTACTGTATGTAAAATATCCTCTGTCACAGTTTTTTGTGTCTCTGCCGCTTCCAGCTTTTTCTGCAAGCATACATTCTCTTGTTTCACACGTTCCAATTCATTTCGAAGTGCAAGGAGAACTTCCAGTAATTCTGTTTTTCGAAGTTTATGTAACTCTTTTTCTGTCATTTCTCTTGCTCTCCCTCAAAATCAAATGGCTTGCAGAAACACATTCGTAAACGGCAGTATAATCTTGCTCAAATCTTTTTCTCATAAGTCTGCCACTTTTCATATTTATTATACCTTTTATTTTACGTATTGTCAATGGGATATTACCATTTTTATAAAATCTCTCCAAACGGCAAATGCAAAAATTGTCTTTTTGCACAAATCAAACAGGGGATAATAGGCCTTATTACACAAAAGGCATGTTGAAATCGCAAAATCGAATCCAATTCAATATAACTTTTTTAATTTTTTGGACAATTTCTATAAACAGCACGATTTTATGCGAAAAACTTGCGTAAGAATTTTGCTCATTCTTCTTTTGGTGATTTTGTATAAACTCCCTTTTCCCTGACTGCCTTTCCCTTTACAAGACGTTATGAAAAGAGAGTCTGCCAGTTCCATACAGAAAGAACCGCCCGGATAACTTGAACCGGACGGATCTTTTTGCGGTGCTGCCCTCATCCCAGCATGTCCAGGATCTTTTCCTTGGGCACTGCGCCAACAGTATGCTGAACAAGCTTGCCGTGTTCTACCACTACCAGGGTGGGGATGCTGGAGACGCCGAACGCCTGTGCCAGTTCCCGCTGCTCGTCCACATTGACCTTGCAGACATGGACCGCCGGCTGTTCTTCAGCGATCTCGTCCACCACCGGGGAAACCATTTGGCATGGACCGCACCAGTCGGCATAGAAGTCAATGAGCACCTTTTTCGGGGATTCCATGACCTCCTGCTTGAAATTGTCCTTTGTCAGTATTGTCACTGCCATGAGAAACACTCCTTTCTGGGAATTCTTTTACCTCTTTAGTATACCCCATTTTCTGCAATTTTGCAAGGAGCGAATGTTTTTATTCTGTTCCCGCAAAAAACGCACATCCGGTATGTCCTCCAGGTGTGCGCTTTTGCATGGGAGTATGTGATGTTTCAGTGAAACTAGATGTTATTATGGCTGACTTGACGTCAATTCTTCGTCCAGAGAACGGTATCCTTCAGGCAGTATACCTCCTGCACCTGTTCCGGGTCAACAGGCTGGCTGAACGTAATGATGAGAGTACACTTGCGGCTGGACTCCGCAGAATCCACCTGGCTGACATCGCTGGGATAATCGACACTGCCCCATACTCTCTCATATTCCCCAAATTCCAGAGGGTTGGTGATGGTGCCGTTTGTCAGCTGCACATGACCTCGGGCACTCAGTGCGGCGCTTTCTGCATTAGAACCAACATAAACGTCCACAAAGGACGGCAGCGGATCACTGACATTCCAGGTGAATGCCGCACACCATGGATTCAGGGTCATTTCCATAGGCGTTTCTTCCCCGGTCTCCGGGTCTGTATAGACAAAGCTGTCAGTGAAAGGTTCTGTTTTGGGATACTCCAGCGCAAAATCCACTGTAATGCTGCCCTCTGTCAGGACATCATCCTTTAGGACAAACTGCTGGAATTCCGGATCTTCTTCCCCGTTGTAGTCAATGCCCTCACGAATGCAGATAAAGTTTTCCCAGATACGCTGCTCTTCTTCCGCCGTGAAGGGTCTCCTCTGGTTCATATCTGCACCGCTGAAGCCCAACCAGTTCCGGATATCACGCATATCATATATCCGATCCGGACAACCATAGCCGTAATCAAAATAAAAAGCATTCCCATTTTTATCGGGGTCTCTTACCTTCAAGAACATACCGCTGTCATAGTGGAATCTGAATCCCGGCTGCACATCGCAGCTAAAGTCCATCCGCTGGATGCAGTACAGATGACCGTTGTCTGACGGGTCATAGTTCCAGCTGGAGGTGCCGCCCCAGCTAAAGCCACCCAGGGAGGCAGCGCTGTCATAATCTAGTGTGCCCCATCCCCCGGTTGATGTGAATTTTTCCGGAAGCGTAAAGCCGTTTTCACCGGTGAATTCCAGTACCACTGTCACAGACCGATTGTCCCCAAATACGCCGGCAACTTTGCAGTCGATGGCATCGCAGGTATCGGTGACCTCTGCCTCAGGTACAGCATACAATTCTTCCAGTGTTTCGGGATATTCTACATCTTTTCCGAATGCGATCTGAAACAATTCCCGGAATCCGCCGGTTGCCGCTGCGGCTGTAATTGCTGTACCGCTGAGAAGCAGTGCCGCCGCTGTGAAAATTGCCGGCACTCTGCCGAATCTCCAGCACCGCTGGGCAGCTGTTTCACTTTCGGATTCCATATCCAGCTGTTCCATGACGCTGGAACGAACTGTTTTCCTGGAAAGCCGCACCGTTTTCCGCAGCTTCGGCATGTGCTGCTTTGTCATATCCAGGTGCGAAAATAGTTCAGATAAATTCCATTTGCTCATAACCATATCCCCTTTCTGTAAAAAGCTGGCGCAGCTTGTTTCTGCTCCGATGCATTCTGGTTTTTACAGTTGCCTCTTTCATGTGCATCTCTCCGGCAATTTCCCGCACAGTCTGGTAATAATAATAGTACCGGATGAGGATCTCTCTGTCCTGCGCCGAAAGCTCGTCCAGCGTCTCCTGCAAGATCTCCGCCATTTCCGCTTGTTCTGTCTGTGCGGAAATATCCGTATCATCTGCTATGATCAGATCCTCCAGCGGCTCTGTCTCTATGTGCCGTTTCCGGATCTGGTTGAGTGCCTTAGAGCGTGCAATGCCGGCGAGATAACCCGTGAGATTCTCCGTGCGAATTTCTGAAACGTGCTCCCACAGTGCAATAAACACATCTGCGGTCAATTCCTCCACGTCCTCCTGTGTCACCTGATTTCGCAGAACATTGCGGATAATGGTACCCACATAGTTGGTATACCGTGCCATGACACGCTCCAAAGCCTTCCGGTCATGCTGTTTCAATTGCTCCAGCAGCTTTTCATCTTTAGAGCGACTGCGTTTTTTCTCCTGCAAGCCGGCTGCCTGATAAAGTTCCAATGTGCTGACATCCTGCATGTGGATCGATCCTCCTTTCTGTTGTGATCACGGCCGTTCACTTAGATAGACACGAAAAAGGGGCGTTTGGTTTCACCTTTTGAAAGAAATTAGGAATGAGGAATTAGGAGTTAGGAATGGTGGTGTTCGCTGCGCTCAAATTATAAAATAATGTTGAAAACTTTATCATTTCTATTTTTAAATCCATCGCCGCAGGCGATACCACCATTCCTCATTCCTAACTCCTCATTCCTCATTCCAAAAAAGCAGGCGCACACCGGATAGATGCACGCCTGCCGATTTTATTTTACTCTTAGAGTCTGTTCAGTATCTGGGCGTGCGCAGATTGCGCAGTCAGATTTTTTG
>NZ_DXUU01000014.1 GCF_019417665.1 Ruminococcus sp. | reverse complement strand
TACTTCCAGACATTCTGCTTGCCATTCAAGGGCTGTTTTAAGTTAATGACATTGCTCACACTCTCCCCCCAAATACTTTACCAGCTGGGAAAGAACAATACTCTCTAAGCTCTTAACCAGCAGGAATCTCAAGTTTTCAACAACCAACCAGAAAGGATGAGCAAAACCATGAACATTGGCATCGACCATGGCTATTACGCCATCAAAACCCGGCATTTTTCTTTCCCAGCCGGTATCTCGGAATATTCTCACGAACCCTACACCCTGCAGAACACACTGGAGTACGGCGGGAAGTTTTTCGTGTGCGGGACGGGCGGACAGCCAATCCTGCGCAACAAGATGGAAAACGACAATTACTACCTGCTTACCCTTGCCGCCATCGCTAAGGAGATCAAACAGCGCAGCGGAAGGACAGAGTGTTCCATAAACATTGCCGCCGGGTTGCCTCTGGCTGGCTTTGGCCGGGAGAAAAGGCCATTCCGGGAATACCTTCTGCGTTCTTCCCAGCCGGTGTGCTTCAAATTTGAAGGAATCCCCTACAAAATCACCATCGAGGATGTGAAACTGTTCCCACAGGGATACTCTGCCATTGCTCTTCACCCCGAACTCATCCAGAATGAGCCTTCTGTCCTTCTCATGGACATCGGCGGCTGGACAGTGGATCTCATGCGGCTGGACAATGGTGTTCCCAACGCTTCTACCTGCCGCAGCTTGGAACTCGGCATGATCCGGTGCATTGACGAAACAAAAGAACAAGTTCGCCGGGACACCGGGCTGTCTGTTACCGACGCTCAGGTGGAGCGTGTTCTGGCTGGAAAGCCCTGTAGTATGGATGAGGATGCACGGAATATCATTCAAAAACAAGGCAGGCTCTACACAGAACGGCTTCTCTCGGCAGCCATGGAATCGGGGTTTGACCTGAAAGCCATCCCGGTGGTGATGCTGGGAGGGGGCGCAGCAGTGGTCAAGGGCAACGTGAGCGAACAGGACGCCCTGTGCCGGGTTTTTGCCCTTTTAGACGACAAGGTAAACGCCGAAGGATTCGAGCGAATTTTGGGGCAGTTTTCGGGCGGTGTGAGCAAGGGATGACAAGGCCCCTGTATATGTTCCGTCCCAACCTGCATTCACGGGCAATGGGCGGGGCAGGACTTGGACTTGCCATGACGGAAAAGATTATTCAGAAACACCATGGCAGTATTCAAGTAAAGGATAATGAGAATGGCGGAAGCTATTTCAAAATTGTACTATGAAAAACAGGAGGCAGGGAAAACCTGCCTCCTGTTCTGTTATCCGAAAATCAATTCAGTATTCTCCGAATGCTTTTCATCTTCTATGTCCACTCTATTTGATTATCTATAAGCAAATTCTGAAACAAAAAGTTTACAAATTAAAAATTGACTAATCGGTCTAAAAGTGATAAATTACAATACAGACCGATTGGTCAATTTTTTGTGCGAGGGGTGTATGGTATGAAACAGGAAGAAAAGACGGAGCTAACGAAGGAACGGATTTTACAAGCGGCCATCCAGGAATTTGGAACAAACGGTTATGCAGCATCTACACTCAATGCAATCTGCAGTAATCATGGGATTTCCAAAGGATTGCTGTATCACAATTTTGAGGGGAAAGACGGCTTATATCTGGCGAGTGTTTCCCGCTGCTTTTCCAGTGTAACAGAATATTTGAAAAGCAAAGATCTTCAGGATGATCTGGAAGGATATATGCATATGAGGTTCCAGTATTTTTCTCAAAATCCTCATATTGACAGAATTTTCTTTGAAGCCATGCTACAGCCTCCAACGGCACTATCGGCGCAAATTCGGGAATTGCGGAAGGATTTTGATTCACTCAATCGCAGCATCTATCAAACGGCACTTTCCAAAATAAAATTAAGGGAAGGCATTACAGAAGCAGATGCGATTGAGTATTACGAGATCATGCAGGAAATGTTCAATGGCTATTTCAGCAGCCCGGCATATGCGAATAAGGATTTTCATATTCTGGTTGCCGATCATGAGGAGAGGCTGTCTAAAATGCTGAATATCATGCTCTATGGTATCGGAGAGAGGGGAACACAGAAATGAATGTCCTATTGTTGATTTTGCGATTGCTCGTCGCCATTGCGCTGGCGTTTATCGTTGGCAAGCTGGTTTCAAAGCTGAAACTGCCGTCCATTTTGGGCTGGCTGATTGCAGGCATGATTTTAGGGCCGCACGCCGTTTCCCTGGTCAACCAGGAACTTTTGGACGCGGTGTGGTATCAGAGTATCATGCATATTCTGGAATGTGCTGTCGGTTTAATGATTGGTACGGAGCTTGTCTGGAATAAAATTAAAAAATCCGGCCGTTCGATTGTCATTACCACCCTGACCCAGTCGCTAGGCACCTTTCTGATTGTATCGTTGACGTTCGGAATTGTATTCTGGATTACGGATATCCCGCTGTACCTGGCGTTCCTGTTCGGCGGTATTGCGCTGGCTACTGCTCCGGCCCCCGCCCTTTCCATTGTGCGGGAGTTCAAGACCAAAGGGCCTGTCACATCGACACTGATTCCCATGGCTGCGCTGGATGATATCGTGGGATGCATTGTATTCTTCAGCACCGTTGCCATTGTGGCAGGGAATTTGTCTGCCGGTGACCTGCCGGCCTATATGATCGCACTGGTCGTGATTCTGCCCTTGGTGATCGGTGTTGTTACCGGCTTGCTGGCGGGCGTCGTACTTAAAAAAGAACGGAATACACCGATTACGTTACTTTTGCTGGGCGTTACCATTCTGATCGCATCCGGCGTGGGATTCCTGTGCAACGGACTTTTGCCCCGGCCTGTGCTGAACTTCATGCTGATCGGTATGGCGTTTTCCGCTACATTCTCCAATATGATTTCGGAGAAACGCCTGGAACAGATCATGAAGGACTTCAACCCGATTCTCGGCGTTGCCATGATTATCGTCATTCTGAACTTGGGCGCACCGCTGGATTATCATCTCATTTTAGGAGCCGGCTTATATACAGCGGTATATATCCTCTCTCGTGCCTGCGGTAAATATTTTGGCGCATTCTTCGGTGCGGCAATCACCAAATCCCCCAAAACCGTGCGGAGCTTTCTGGGCTTCACCCTGTTGCCTCATTCGGGTGTGTCGCTGGTCTTTACCGGCATTGCGGTCGGGGTGCTGAGTGGTCCAGCACCGGAATGCGCGCAAATTATTCAGGGGACGATTGCTGCCGCCGCTGTTATCAATGAAATTATCGCTGTTATCATGGCAAAGAAGGGCTTTGAGTGGGCTGGCGAATTTAATAAAGAAAATGAAATTCCTGAAGCGAAAGTATCGTCTGCTCCACAACCGGTTATTACCATCAGCAGGCAACACGGAAGCGGTGGACGTGAAATTGGAAGAAAACTGGCGGAACAGTTAGGCATTCCTTTTTATGACAATGAACTGATTGAGCAGGCTGCCGCATCCAGCTCGATTGATAAAAGCTTTTTTGAAAATGCGGAAACAAGCGGGACCAGTGACTTGATTCGCCATCTTTCCGAAGGAGTGCGCCATGATCTATCTGTGGAAGATAAAGTTTTTCTCCATCAGGCACAGCTTATCAGACAGATTGCAAGCCAAGGCCCTTGCGTAATTGTAGGTCGCTGTGCAGATTATGTGTTGAAGGATCGCAAAAATGTGGTGAAAGCCTTCGTTTATGCAGATCTGGACAGCCGCCAATACCGGATTGCTCATATTTATCAGGAGAGTGATGAAAAAGCTCTGAACAGCATTGAAAAAACAGACAAAAAACGGGAGCATTATTATAACTTCTACTCCGGGCAAAAATTTGGCGATGCTGCAAACTATGATATCTGTCTGGATAGCGGTGTGATAGGCATTGATAAGTGCATAGAGATTCTAAAGGATATTTGTTGTTCTAAATTCTCTGAAGCGTAGTAAAGAAAACATTTGATTTTATATAGAACAGGAAAGGAGGTTATCGGGCTATGAAAAAAGTGGACAAAACGGTGCTGCATGAAACCGGGTATATTGCCGTATTCGTTCTGATTTTCAGTACATTGATGCAGGGGGTTTTCCTCATCATAGGCAAATGGGACTATACAGTTTTGCTGGGAAACCTGTTCGGCGGCGCAGTTGCTGTTGGGAACTTCTTTTTAATGGGGTTGACGGTTCAAGCGGCAGTCAATAAGGAAGAAAAGCAAGCCAAAAACATGATGAAGCTGTCGCAGTCCGGCAGAATGCTGCTTCTGTTCGCTGCCGTCGCGATTGGCGTGCTTCTTCCCTGCTTCAGTACCTGGACCAGTATCCTTCCTCTTTTCTTTCCCCGTATAGCCATTGCACTGCGCCCCCTGTTTCTGAAAAAAGAGCAGGCGGATAAGGCCGCAGTTCCGGAGGGGGTGAGAGAAAATGACGAGTAAAAGCCGTTCTTTCCGTGTGGTGGATATCCTGCTGCTCCTGTTTACCGTGCTGCCGCTTCTCGGAGGGATGATCCTGAAAATTCTTACTTCTCCGGCGTCTGAAGGAATCGAGATTTCCGGTGCAAAAATCTTTTTTACCATCCCCATGCCGCTGCAGGATTTGCCTATTACCGAATCCCAAATCAATTCCTGGCTGGTGATTCTTTCCGTCCTCTTCCTTTGTCTGTATCTGACTCATGGCATTACCGCAGAAGGCGGCAGCCGCAGACAGCATATTGCCGAATGGATTGTTGAAAAAACACATTCTTTGGTAAAAGGCAATATGGGCGATTACTTTGAAGGCTTTGCCCCCTTTATCGCCGCTATCATGGCGTTATCGGCATTTTCCAGTTTGCTGACGCTGATCGGTCTGTACCCGCCGACATCGGATTTGAATGTGGTGGCCGGGTGGGCGATTCTAACCTTTGTACTCATTACCTTCTACAAATTGAAATGCGGGTCGCTGCATTACATAAAAAGTTTTGCAGAACCGGTTGCCCTCTTTGCGCCGATGAATCTTATCAGCGAGGTGGCCACTCCAATATCTATGGCGTTCCGTCATTACGGAAACGTCCTTTCCGGATCTGTCATTTCGGTGCTGGTTGCCGCTGCATTGCAGGGGCTTTCCCATATTGTGCTCGGCTGGCTTCCCGGCGTGCTTGGCGAAATTCCCTTTTTGCAGATCGGCATACCCGCCGTGCTGTCAATCTATTTTGATGTGTTCAGCGGGTTACTGCAGGCGTTTATTTTCGCTATGCTGACCATGCTTTACGTCTCCAATGGATTTCCGGCTGCGGATTACGCCAAGAAAAAAGCAAAAAAACAAAAACAACAAATTACAGTCAATGAATAACAGGAGGTCATTCAAATGTTGGAACTTGCTATTGGTATTATTTTGGGATGCTGCGCTCTTGGCGCCGGTATTGCGATGATCGCTGGTATCGGTCCTGGTATCGGTGAAGGAAACGCTGTCGCCAAGGCTTGTGAAGCAATCGGTCGTCAGCCGGAATGCAAAAGCGAAGTAACTACCACCATGCTGATGGGCTGCGCTGTTGCTGAAACCACCGGCTTGTATGCGCTGGTGATTGCGATTTTGCTCATTTTCCTTGCTCCGGGACGGCTGGTTGATATTTTGATGAGCACCATCGGATAAAAGGAGGAACCCAGGTATTATGCAATCATTGGAAGTCATATCCGTAAACATATGGCAGATATTGATTTCCTTGTGCAACCTGCTTTTACTGTTCCTGATTCTCAAGCGTTTCCTATATAAACCGGTCAAGCGTGCCTTGGCTGAGCGAAAAGCGACGCTGGATAAGCAATATGCCGCCGCTGATGCAGCGCAAAGCAGCGCAGAGGCCAGTAAGCAGGCTTGGGAGGAAAAGCTCAGAAATGCACAAGTGGAAGCCAATGATCTGCTGAAAAAGGCCAGTGCTGCGGCTGATCGCCGGAGCGAACAAATTGTAGCCGACGCAAAGGAAAAAGCGGACGGTATTGTTCGGCAGGCAGAAGCCCAGGCGGCGTTGGAGCATAAAAAGGCGGAAGCCAGGATCAAGAAGGAAATCGTGGATGTTTCCGCCGTTTTGACGGAAAAGATGCTTGGGCGGGAAATCCGTACCGAAGACCATCACGCCATGATCGATTCCTTTATCGAAGGAATAGGTGAAGACGATGACGGAAACTGCTAAAGAATATGCCGCTGCGCTTTTTGAACTTGCCAAAGAAACCAATGAGGAAAAAACGTTTGCCAATGCTTTGACAGTTATTCAGAGCGTATTCTCAACAAATCCGGAATATATGGATTTGCTGTCCTCACCGAATATTCCTGTCCGGGAGCGCCGTTCGCTTTTAGAAAAAGCCTTTGCCGGGCATATACCGGAATATGTCCTATCCTTTACCGAGCTTCTTTGCGATAAAGGGCATATTCGGGAATTCGACAAATGCATTCAGGAATATGAAAAACTGGTGAAAGCGTTTGCATCGGTTTCTTCTGCCCGCATTGTCAGCGCAGTCCCGCTGACCGGCCCGGAAAAGACAGCATTGATCAAAAAACTGGAAAAAATCAGCGGCCATATGGTCACCGCACAATATGAAATTGACGAATCTTTGCTGGGCGGCGTGGTCGTTCATATGGATGACACCGTGATCGACGGCAGTCTGAAACACCAACTGAAAGAAGTAAAGGAAGTGATAGGCATATGAGCACGAATCCTGAAGAAATCAGCAGCGTTATTAAAGAACAGATCCGTGCCTATCGTACCCGTACACAAATGATGGAAACCGGTACTGTTATTCTTGTCGGGGACGGCATTGCCAGCGTATACGGTATTCGAAATTGTATGTACAGCGAACTGCTGGAATTTGAAGACGGCAGCTTTGGCATGGCGCAGAATCTGGATGACGAAACCGTGTTGGTGGCGATTCTGTCCGACCACAGCGATATCCGGGAGGGAACGCAGGTCAAGCGTACCGGCCGGGTGCTTTCCGTGCCGGTGGGCGAATCCCTGCTCGGCCGTGTAGTCGATGCGTTGGGAAATCCCATTGATGGCAAAGGGCCGATAGAATGTAAAAAAACACGCCCTGTGGAAGCGGAGGCGCCGGGTATCATTGAACGCCAGAGCGTTTCCGTACCGCTGCAAACCGGCATCAAGGCCATTGACAGCATGATCCCCATCGGCCGGGGACAGCGTGAACTTATCATCGGTGACCGTCAAACCGGGAAAACTGAAATAGCAATCGACACCATTATCAATCAGAAAAACAGTGATGTGCTGTGTATCTATGTGGCAATCGGGCAAAAAAACACCTCGGTGGTGCAGCTTGCCAATGAGCTGACCAGGGCTGGTGCTATGGAGTATACCATTATTGTTTCGGCCTCCGCCTCCGAGAGTGCCCCACTGCAATACATTGCCCCTTATTCCGGCTGTGCGATGGCGGAATATTTCAGAGAGCAGGGCAAGGATGTCCTGATTGTCTACGATGATTTATCCAAACACGCTGTGGCTTACCGTGCCCTCTCCCTGCTGATCCGGCGTCCACCCGGCCGGGAAGCCTACCCCGGCGACGTTTTCTATCTCCATTCCCGTCTGCTGGAACGGGCCGCCTGTGTGGCTCCGGAATACGGCGGCGGTTCCATTACCGCCCTCCCTATCATTGAAACGCAGGCGGGGGATGTATCGGCCTATATCCCCACCAATGTCATCTCCATCACCGACGGTCAGATATTCCTTGAAACCGAACTGTTCCATGCGGGTGTTATGCCGGCCATTAACCCCGGTATCTCGGTCAGCCGTGTCGGCGGATCGGCGCAACTCAAGGCGATGAAGAAGGTGTCGGGTGAATTAAAGCTGCTGTATTCGCAGTATTTGGAGCTGAAATCCTTTGCTCAGTTTGGCAGCGATCTGGATGCCGATACCAAGGCGCATTTGGCTTTGGGCGAACGGATTGTGGAAGTGCTCAAGCAGAAGCGCAATTCCCCGGTGTCGGCGGGCTGCCAGGTGGCCATCGTATATGCGGTTATCCACGGCTATCTGGATCCGATTCCAGTGGATCAGGTTCACGACTATGAGGCACGGCTTTATGAAAAGCTGAAAACGGATCATCAGGAATTGCTGACCCGCTTTGAACAGGGATATTTTGAGGACACGGATGTGGAAACACTGGAAAATGTCCTGAAGGAAATGCAGGTGTAGGAATATGGGAGCCGATACAAAAGCCCTGCGCACCCGCATCAAAAGCGTGGATTCCACCCTGCATCTGACCAAAGCCATGGGGCTGGTGGCTTCTTCCAAAATCCGTCGGGCCAGCAGCAGTATGCAGAAAGGGCGGCAATATGCAAAGGCTTTGGAAACTATCATCGATATGTTGACCGCCTGTCCGGAATGCCGGAAAAGCCCATTTATGCGGGAAGGCGGGGGACGCACCCGCCTGATTGTGATTGCGGGCGACCGTGGACTGGCGGGAGGCTATAACGCCAATGTCTTTCGTCTGTTAAAGGAGTATCCGGAGGCAGAGGTCCTCCCTATCGGGAAACGGGCGTGTGACCGGTTCCATAAGGAGACTTTGTCATCTGAGTTTTTTTCCGCCGCCGATGCACACAAAATGGCAGAAGAGCTGTGCGAGGATTTTGCCGCCGAAAAATTTGACCGGCTCGGTATTATTTGTACCCGGTATGTTTCCATGATGACGCAGGAAGCTGGCATTCACTGGATATTGCCACTGAAACCGAAAAAGGATAAAGCGGTCGGCGCTGTCTTTGAACCGGATGAAATCACGATTTTCAATACGGCTGTTTTGGAGTATCTGTCCGGGATGATTATGGTAGCCGTCCGCGAGAGTTTTGCCAGCGAAGTGGCCGCCAGAAAAATGGCTATGGATTCTGCCAGTAAAAATGCACAGCAGATGATTGACGATCTGCAGTTGTCCTACAATCGGGCGAGGCAAGGGGCGATCACGCAGGAAATTACTGAAATTGTGGCCAGCAGCGGGCAATAAAGGAGTGAACATTCTTGGAAAAAACGCATAAGGGAAAAGTGAGCCGGGTTATGGGGCCGGTGGTGGACGTCCGTTTTGAAGACGGCGAACTGCCGGCAATCTATAACGCACTTACCATTCCCATAGGAAATAAAGAACTAACCGTTGAGGTGGCGCAGCATATCGGCGATAACACGGCCAGATGCATCGCCATGGCGTCCACTGACGGGCTAAAAAGGGACACGGAGGTTCTTGACACAGGAAAAGCCATCAGCGTTCCGGTCGGAAAGGAAACCCTTGGCCGGATCTTCAATGTTCTTGGCAATGTGGTGGATAACGGCGAAGAGCCGCAAACCGAAGAACGGTGGGATATCCACCGTCCGGCCCCCGAATATGAAGACTTGTCCACCTCCACCGAGATCCTGGAAACCGGTATCAAGGTTATCGATCTGATCTGCCCCTACTCCAAAGGAGGCAAAATCGGTCTTTTTGGCGGCGCCGGTGTGGGCAAGACGGTACTGATTATGGAGCTGATTAACAATATCGCCAAACAGCATGGTGGCCTTTCGGTGTTTACAGGCGTTGGCGAACGCACCCGTGAGGGCAACGATCTTTACAATGAGATGAAACAGTCCGGCGTTATTTCCAATACGGCTCTGGTCTATGGACAGATGAATGAGCCGCCCGGAGCCAGAATGCGGGTGGCGCTGTCCGGACTGACCATGGCGGAATATTTCCGAGATCATGAAGGACAGGATGTCCTGCTGTTTATTGATAACATCTTCCGCTTTACCCAGGCGGGCAGCGAGGTCTCGGCTCTTTTGGGACGTATGCCCTCCGCTGTCGGCTATCAGCCGACGCTGGCCAATGAAATGGGCGCCTTGCAGGAACGGATCACCTCCACCAAAAAGGGCTCCATTACTTCGGTGCAGGCGGTATATGTTCCGGCGGACGACCTGACAGACCCGGCTCCTGCCACCACCTTTGCTCATCTGGATGCTACCACCGTTTTGTCCCGGAGCATTTCATCCCAGGGGATCTATCCGGCCGTTGATCCGCTGGAATCTACCAGCCGGATTCTCTCCCCTGATATTCTCGGTGAAGAACATTATCGGGTTGCCCGTGAGACGCAGCGAATTTTGCAGCGATACAAGGAACTGATGGATATTATCGCCATCATGGGAATGGATGAGCTGTCCGATGAAGACAAATTGCTCGTATCCCGTGCACGAAAGATCCAGCGCTTCCTTTCACAGCCTTTTGATGTTTCTGAAAAATTTACCGGCATCCCCGGCACCTATGTGCCTCTTGGGGAAACCATTCGCGGCTTTAAGGAGATTATCGAGGGGCAGCATGACGATCTGCCCGAGTCGGCATTCCTGTTTGTGGGAACCATTGATGAAGCTGTGGAAAAGGCGAAGAAGGTGTCCCGATGAACACCTTTCATCTGATAATTTCTTCCCCGGACGGCCATCTGTTTGATGACGAAGCGGTCAAATTGTCGGTTCGCGGAGTAGACGGCGACCTGGCCGTTCTGGCAGGGCATATTCCCTTTATTACGGCGATAAAATCGTGTGAATGCCGCATCGAACTGGCAGACGGCAGCCAAAAAACAGGGTATACGGGGGGCGGTCTGCTGAGCGTGGCCGGTGGAACAACCACCCTGCTTTCGGACGATTTCCACTGGTAAAAGAAAGCCGGCAGCTCAGAATTTTTCATCTGAACTGTCGGCTGTTTCCTTTGGTCTATCCATTTAAATGAATTAAGTTCGAACACAACGGATAATGGGTACGCCAGGATGGCATAGAGAATTTATCATATATGAAAAGAGGAATTCCATGAGAGACGGTGATAAAAAGCCGAAGGCCAGCTTCTTTGAGAGACTGGCAACTTTCATTGTAGATAAACGGAACCTGTTTTTTCTCATCTACATTGTGGGGATTATATTCAGCATTTTTTCCAGGAGTTGGGTTTCGGTCAATAACGATCTGACATCCTATCTGCCGGAAAATACCGAAACTAGGCAGGGGCTGACCATCATGGAGGATAAGTTCACCACACTGGGCACCGCCAATTTTATGATCTCCAATATTACATATGAGCAGGCGGAAAAGCTGGTTCCGGAAATGGAAAAGGTAGATGGGGTATCTTCCGTTGCCTTTGACCGGTCGGAAGAGCATTATAAGGATTCTTCCGCTTTATACAGTGTCACTTTCCAGGGCGAAGCCAACGATGATATCAGTATCCGTGCCTTTAACGAGCTGAAGGAAAAGCTCGCTCCTTATGATCTGTATGTGACCGGCACGGTTGGCAATGATGTCTCCTCTTCCCTCGATCAGGAAATGCAAATGATTTTAGGCGTGGCCGCGATCATCATTCTGGCCGTGCTGCTTTTCACCTCCCGCACCTATGCGGAAATTCCTGTGCTGCTGCTCACCTTTATCGCCGCCGCCATTCTGAATATGGGCACCAACTTTGTGTTCGGAGAAATTTCTTTTATTTCCAACTCCGTAACAGTGGTGCTGCAGCTTGCCCTGGCAATTGATTACGCCATTATTCTATGCCACCGTTTCAGCGAAGAACGGCAGAAACACGCCCCCCGGGAAGCCTGTATCCAGGCACTCAGCAAGGCGATTCCAGAAATATCGGCAAGCTCTCTGACCACCATTTCCGGCCTGATGGCGCTGATGTTTATGCAATTCAAAATCGGCTTCGACATGGGCATGGTGCTGATGAAAGCCATCTTGTTCAGCCTGCTTTCTGTCTTTACCCTGATGCCGGGTCTGCTGATGCTGTTCAGCAAATGGATGGATAAGACGCAGCACCGCAATTTTGTCCCCAAAATCACCGGCTGGGGAAAAGCTGTAACGAAGCTGAAATATGTCGTGCCACCGGTTTTTGCCTGTCTGCTGGTGGGTGCGTTTTTCCTGTCCAGCAAGTGTCCCTATGTCTTTGGTTATTCGCAGCTCGATACGGCAAAGAAGAACGACTCCCAGATAGCGGAGGAGAAAATCACCGATACATTCGGCAGCTCCAATGTCACCGCTGTTCTGATTCCGTCCGGTGATTACGAAAAAGAAGGCAGGCTGCTTGACGAGCTGGAAAGCTATGAACAAGTAGATTATGCGCTGGGGCTTGCCAATGTGGAAGCGGTGGATGGCTATGTCCTGACCGACAAACTGACGCCCCGTCAATTTTCGGAATTGACCGATCTGGATATTGAAGTAGGCCGGATTCTGTATACGGCCTATGCCGCGGAGCAGGAAAACTACGGTCAGATTATCACCAACATGGACAATTATGGTGTGCCGCTGATTGATATGTTCCAGTTTCTCTATAATCGGGTAGAAGACGGCTATGTTCAATTGGACACGGAGGTCCGGCAAAGCCTCGATGATCTGTATCAGCAGTTAATGGATGCTCGAAAGCAACTTCAGGGAGAACATTACAGCCGTCTGCTGCTGAATCTTAATCTGCCGGAAGAGGGCGAGGAAACCTTTGCCTTTTTAGATACCCTTCACGAAGTCATTCAAAAATATTATGAACCAAACAGCTTCTGCATTGTGGGCAATTCCACGAGTGACTATGAATTATCGACCTCCTTTGAACGGGACAATGTCGTGATCGGCGTTTTATCGATTGTCTTTGTCATCATTGTTTTGTTATTCACCTTTAAATCCGTAGGCCTTCCGCTTCTGCTGATTCTTGTTATTCAAGGAAGCATCTGGATGAATTTTGCCTTCCCATATCTGTTGTCTTCCCCTCTTTTCTTCCTGGGGTATTTAATAGTCAGTTCCATACAGATGGGCGCGAATATCGATTATGCCATTGTCATTTCGAGTCGTTATCAGGAGCTAAAGCGTCTCATGCCGCCCAGAGAGGCCATGATCCAGACTTTGAATCAGGCGTTCCCAACCATCCTGACTTCCGGAACCATTCTGGCGTCCGCCGGTATCATTATCAGCCGTCTGACATCAGAGCCTGCCATCTGCGGTGTGGGGCAGTGTCTCGGACGGGGTACTATTATTTCCGTGATTTTGGTTCTTGGTGTCCTTCCGGAAATATTGCTGCTGGGTGACAAAATTATTGAAAAGACGTCCTTTGCTGTCAAACATCCTTCGTGGGTTCGTAGCGCCAGCGGCAAGGTGTATCTCGACGGACGGGTCAACGGATATATCTCCGGTAAGATTTCCGCAGAGGTTCACGGCGTTTTGTACGGCGATGTAACGGCTGCAGTGTCGGTAGATACCATGAAAGATAAAAATGAATCGGAAAGCGAGGCTGAGAGTGATGATGAGAATGAAAATCAGAAATAACCGGATACGGCAATGCCTTGCCGTGCTTCTTGTCATAACTTTCGTGATCACAGGGCTGGCTCCAACCGCCGTTCTGGCTGCCGAAGAACAAAATACTGTCATCATTGATTCACCGGAAGCGTTTGAAAAATTTTCCAAACAGGCTTCTTATGATGCGTGGTCACAGGGCAAAACGGTCGTTTTATCCGGGGATTTGGACTTGACTGGTAAAGACATTGCGCCTGTTCCGACTTTTGGCGGAGTATTTGACGGAAACGGCTATACCATTAAAATTTCCTTTGAGCAAAGCGGTTCTCATCAGGGACTGTTCCGTTATCTGCAAAAGGGTGGAATTATTAAGGAACTTCATGTCAAAGGGACGGTCGCGCCAAGCGGAGGGCAATCCTATGTGGGCGGAATCGTTGGTAACAACAGCGGAAAACTGATGAAATGTACCTTTGAAGGTTCTGTAACCGGGAAAAGCAATGTGGGAGGTATTGTCGGTATTAACGAAGCTGGCGGCGAAATCTATGGATGTAAAGCTTCCGGCACCGTTCAGGCGGAGCATTACACCGGTGGAATCGCCGGACAGAATTTGGGAACGATCACACAATGCGTCAACGACAGTGCTGTTAATACGGTTGACCGGGAATACAACAACGACCGCAATACACTATTTGACGATTCAACAGATCTGAGTGCTACAGAACGTGTAAATACCGCCACCGATACCGGCGGAATTGCCGGGTATTCTACCGGTATTGTCCAAGGCTGCACCAATAATGGCGAGATCGGCTATCCTCATGTGGGCTATAACGTGGGGGGGATTGCCGGCCGTTCCTCCGGCCGCCTGGAACGCTGTGAGAACAGCGGGCCGATCTACGGCCGTAAGGATGTCGGCGGTATTATCGGGCAGATGGTGCCGGACATTATCCTGCAGTTTTCTCCGGATGCGATTTCTCAGTTGGAAGCAGAACTGAAGGAACTGCAGACTTTGATCGATACTATGCTGGATCATGCAGCCGGCAGCAGTAGTACAATGGAAACAAACTTAAAAACTATTGCCGACACTATTACAGAGGCAAAGGAACACCTCCACCATTTGGCAGATAAAACGATAGACTGGGCAAACGGAAATATAGAGGAAATCGATAATGCGGCAGAATTGATTTTTGACACACTATCTCAAATCGCGCCGCTGACTGACGAGCTGTCTTCCATTTCCGATATAATAGCCTCCGGTTTGGAGCAATGCAAGGAACTTTTCAAAGATATCGCCACGCTGGCCGGTTTCAGCAGTGATGTGATAGAAGATATACAACTGGCTTTCGATGATTTGGCTGCGGCAAACGTCAACGCAAAGCAAGGACTCAACAAAATCAGTGAAGGTTTTTCCGATCTCAAAGATGCTATCGTTTCCGAAGACAATCAAGAAGAAATTGCCAATGCCATCCAACTAATTGCAGAAGGTGCCGGTGACTGGACAAATGCATTGGAAACTATGCACGCTTCTCTCGGCACGCTGAAAGAGCTTTTGCAATCGGTTCAAGACTGGGGAGAACTCAATGCCCTGCGGGAACCGATTGTTCAGCTTCTGTCTGACATGGCGGATGCTGTCCAACGTATGATGGAAGGTTCCCAAAAAATACGGAACGGTATAAGTAAATTACCAAGTGACATGGCCATTGATTGGGACGGTGTGAAAAAAGCAATTGCGGATATCTCATTAGGAATCAGCAATTGCCGTGCGGCGGTCTCCTCGATGGAAGCGGCATTGGTGCATCTGAGGGATGCCTTAAACAATATACAGATGGCATCGGAACAAATTCAGGTTATTGCAGATGAGTTGGAAGAAATATCCGGTATATTTCAAGAGGCGTTCACGCAAACCGGAAGCTTCTTACAGGATATAAAAGCGCTTCTTACAGACCTTTCCCAACAGGATCCGATTCATCTGAATGGCTTCGACAGCGATTACCGGGCGGTCAGCGATGCGCTGTTTGATTCCTTTTCGATTTTATCCGAACACATACAGACGCTTGGAAACAGTGCGAAAGATGCGGACGCTGTATTCATGGCGGATTTACGCCGCCTGAATGAGCAATTCGCAGCGATTTCAGACGCCGTGATCGCTGCTTTTTCCAGCGGGCAGCAGGAAGAACCGCCGGTTTTTGAGGATACCTCAGAGGAAAACATCAATGCGATTGTGATGGGAAAAGTGGACTCCTGCCAAAATGCAGGGAGTGTATCCGGAGATATCAATGTCGGGGGTGTTGCGGGCTCCATGGCGATAGAATATGATCTGGATCCGGAAAGTGATATTTCCCGGGAGGGAACCCAGTCTCTTCATTTTCAGTTCGAGACGAAAGCAATTTTGCAGAACTGCTTGAACAGCGGTACGATTACGGCGAAGAAAAACCATGCCGGAAGCATTGTGGGTTTGATGGAGCTTGGGCTGATTCACAAATGTGAAGGTTACGGAAAGGTACAAAGCACGGATGGCAGCTATGTCGGAGGGATTGCGGGCAAATCCACCTCAACCATTCAAAACAGCTATGCCAAATGTACACTGGATGGCAAACAGTACGTAGGCGGCATCGCCGGTTTTGGATACTGCATGAAAAATTGCCGTTCGTTGGTAGAAATCCCTCATGCGGACGCATTCGTCGGCGCCATAGCTGGAGAACGAGAACCGAATCAAACGGTCAGCGGCAACTATTTTGTCAGCGATTCGCTGGCTGGGATCGATGGAATCAGTTACAAGGATGTGGCAGAGCCAATGGACTATCCATCTTTTATTAAACTGGAGGGTCTGCCGGAAGAATTTACGAAGTTTACGCTGACCTATATCGCAGATGGAGAAGTCATTGAGACGGTTCCGTTTTCTTACGGTGCCGATCTTTCAGACCGGCAGGCCCCGGAACTTCCGGCAAAAGAAGGAAGCTATGGCACATGGGAAGAATGCGATTATGGCCGGATGACCTTCAGCAAGGATATCCATGCTGTCTATACCCCGTATATTACAACCATTGCCAGTGATACCAAACGGGACGATATCCATCCCACTGCTCTTGCGGAAGGAACCTTTGATGATACGGCATCTCTCACGGCAAAACAGTTGGAGGCAGGTGGCCTGCTGGAACAGTGGTCTTTACGGCTGTCCGGCGAAGGCATAGACGGACAGGCGGAATATACCATCCGTTTTCTTCCGCCGGAATCCAAACAGGATGTTGCCCTGTATGCGGTTACGGATGGAAAGCGTGAAAAGCTATCCTGCAAAAAGGATGGTTCCTATCTCATCTTTACCATGAAAGGTTCCGAAATAACCTTGGGGGTTGGGCAGGCCAACGATCATTTTTGGATCGTTTGTATGGCGATTGCTGCAACACTGATTGCGGTAATAGTAGTCTTATGCACAATACGTCATGCAAAGAAAGGAACTGACAGAAAAGGAAAAACAGGAGGTGCCACAAGTTGAAATCTGTAACCTTTGAAGAGCTGATATCCAGTGAGCGACCGGAGGAATTTGTGGAATCGGCTCAGCCGTTCATGAAACTGATGATGCAGTATAAATGCGCTATGCTGGAAATCCAGACCAAGTTTGAGGTGCTGAATACGGAGTTGTCGCTCGACGATGAACGAAACCCTATAGAGACGATATCCTGTCGGCTGAAAAAGCCGATCAGCATCATTGAAAAGCTGAAGAGAAACCATTGGGAAGTTACTCTCCAAAATATAGAGGAGCATCTTCATGATGTTGCCGGGATTTGCGTGATTTGCTGTTTTCCAAAGGATATTTACCGGCTGGCCGAGAAAATCTGTTCACAGGATGACATCCGTCTGGTGCAAAAAAAGGATTATATTCAAAATCCAAAGCCAAATGGGTATCGCAGCCTGCATCTGATTTTGGAGGTTCCTGTCTTTTTTGCCGATGAGAAGAAGTGGATGCAGGTTGAGGTACAATTCCGAACCATAGCCATGGACTTTTGGGCGAGCATTGAACACAAAATGAAGTACAAAAAAGATTTGGATGACGCAGCGACACAAATCACCGAGGAACTGCGCCAATGTGCAGAAGGTATCAACGAAATAGATCTGCGTATGCAGGAAATCAGCAGAAGAATCGACTGTCACAACAGAAAATACTGATTATTTTAGAATGGAGGAGCAAAAATGTTCTACCTGTTTAGGATGATACCCGTATTGGTGATGTCCTTCTTGATGGCGCTTGGTTTGCAAACTCTAATGGAACTGATCCATTGAGTAAAATGTAAGGAGGAAATTGAAATGGCAAGAAATAAGAAATTCTGTGTGGTACTTGGTATATTCGCCGGTATGATTACCATTACTCTTTTCGCTGTAAGAAAAATAAAAGGCAAGAAGCATTGCAGTATGTTGGAAAACTGGTGATATCCATAAAGGAGGTACAGAATCGTGTTTTATGTTGATTGGACGTATATTGCACTGGTGCTGCCGGCACTCGCCTTTTCTTTATGGGCCAGTGCCAGAGTGAACTCCACCTTTCGGACATATTCCGGACAATACATCCGCTGTGGCCTGACCGGGGCGGAAGCGGCAAGAATGATTCTGGATGCCAACGGATTGTATCAAGTTCGTATTGAACGGGTAGCCGGTAATCTGACCGATCACTACGATCCACAAAGCAATGTCATCCGGCTTTCAGACAGCGTGTTTTCCAGCGCAACTACCGCAGCGGTTGGAGTTGCTGCGCATGAATGCGGACACGCTATCCAGCACGCAACCGGCTATCTGCCCATTAAAATTCGCTCTGCTATTGTTCCGCTTACAAACTTAGGGTCAAAGATTGCGATGCCGCTGATTATACTGGGCATCCTTTTCTCCTATACAAGCGCCTATTTTATCAATATTGCGTATTTAGGCGTTATCTGTTTTTCCTTGTGTGCATTGTTCCAACTTGTCACGCTTCCAACCGAGTATAACGCCAGCCGACGAGCCATCCGTGTGCTGGAAAGCAGCGGAAGATTGTATGGGGATGAAATTGCCGGCGCCAAAAAAGTGCTCAGCGCTGCGGCCCTGACGTATGTGGCCGCTTTGGCTGTATCGGTGACGCAACTGTTCAGGCTTCTTCTGAGGGTCAGAAGAAATGACAGAAGAAAATGACTTTCGAAAATTATATTTAATGGGCATAGGAATTTAATAAAGGAGAACTGGAAAATGACAGGATTGCATTACCGACCGATTGAACGAAAAGATTATACCGTTATAGGTGAAATAATAAATGAGGCTTTCGGGCTTTACTGCTATATGGGTGACTCAAAGTTGCTTGAGAATGTAAAACAGCAGTATGTTTATAGTTGCTTATCAGAAGCTACCTATACCTGTGTGGCAGAACAGAACGATGAAGTTATTGGTGTTATCATGGGAAACGCCAAGTTGGATTACAAATTTTTCCGTCATCTCCCTGCTGTATGCGGTACAGCTTGGTACAGCTTGAAGCTCACCTTGTTCGGACGGAAGTTTCGGGCGAATATACGGGATTATCAAAACCTCCATAAAGTGTATCACGCTTTCTCCCAAAAACATAAAGGAGAATTCGATGGGGTTCTGACTTTGTTTGCTGTAAGGGAAAGTTGTCGAGGACTTGGCATTGGTAAAGAGTTATTGAATGGGCTTCTCCAATATTTACGTAATCAGGGGATACATCGAATCTACCTCTATACCGATGATACCTGCAACACTGGTTTTTATGAGTATCATGGTTTTGAGCGACTGGAAAAACAGCCGCTTACCATGACTCGAGACGGGAAATCATTTGGGATGAATATATTTTTATATGGATATTTGTTAGATGCTTAAATAGATTCATTAAGGATGAGGGATTAGAAGCTGAAATTCTTTGTCTTTTATATACAGGTGAAAAACTGGAAAATATTTATTCTCATTATATCCTTTCGAATGTATCGGTGAAAATTTATGACGAAGTTTACTTCTCTTTACAGCCGTTGACAGTGATTATTATATTTATAATTTCGATTATGAGCCTCAATATTGAAACTAGTTCCTGCCTAATCCACCCACACCGAACTGGCGATTGTGCTGAGAAAAAAGTGTGTTTCGTTATTTTATGTTGGGCTTGGTATTGAGAGATGTTAGTGCATGAGTACAGTACCTTATTCTCTTTCAGCATATTTTAAAGTATTATTGGAATACAAAAGAATATATTATATATGTGCTCGATTATTAATAAACACATATATAATTATGTGCGTTCGCCTTTGGGCGGGTGCGCTTTTTTTATTTCTGCAAAAGGAGGTCATGGCTAAGAACTCATAGCGGCAGACCGCCGCCCCGACAATCTGAATTTTTCAAAATTTCAGATTGATCGGAGGAAACAGCCATGGCTTACAACAAAGCCAAAGCGGAGAGAGAATGGCTTCGCTGGAAAGAAGCAGAAGAGCGAAAGCTCAGAGAACTTGGCGTGGATGAGGAAACCATCCAGCGCCTTCATACATACGATTGGGCACAGTTCAATAAAGAGCGCCAGTACCTGCAGCGACAGGTGGAATGGTCACCATACATAGATTGGGTGTCAGCGCAGGATCTGGAGCTGCCCGTAGAAGATACCGAATCTCTGCTGGACAGCATCGAGAATATGGAACTGCTACATCTTCTTTCCAAAGAGGACAAGCTCACCATCCAGATTGCCTTTCTGAAAATGTCCGGCTTTAACGGATACGAAATTGCTGAGAAAACCGGCCTCACTCAAAAGGCAGTCAACCTGAGAATGGTATGTCTCAGAAAAAAATTGAAAAAATTTTTTGAAGTATGAAGCTTTCCGGCCTTTTTCCTGGGCTATAGGGCGAACGGGGAAAAAGAAACGTTCGCCTTGTAGCTTGAAAAATGAATACCAGCCATGCGGGTACGTTCCCGCCTGAGCGAGCGACTAAAAGTTCGCAGTGCAAATTTACTGCGAACTTCGGAAAAAGCGCCATGACGAACCAGAGCAAGAGCTGCCTCCCTTTTATGGGACGGCGGCTGTTGCTCCTGGTTTCGAGCGATGCATTTTGACCGGAAAAATGGAGTTGTTGCCCTTTTCGCCATGACCTTGGGCGGAGGATTATGATATGCGCTATCGTTTTGCCCACACGTCAGATGGGTTGGCCGACCTTGGGTTGTAATCAGCAAGACCTTCGGGGAGCCAGTGAACGGCTTGTCAACTGCAAGCCTGCCTGCATGGTTCCCAAGGTTGCCGGGGGGCGAGCTGCAAATACGGCACATCAAAATCAACCTTTTTATTTTATTCAGATTGCCGTTGACGGCGAATCCGTGCGGCGCAGGTTTTCTGCGCCGCATTAGTTTGCCGCCAACGCACAAGAGCAAATTGCTCTAAGGAGAATGTGCCGAAATGAACAAGCCTACTTTAAAGGAGCAGGCCCATGGGGAGATTGAACGGATTTTCCGAATCCTCCTGCCTCAAAACGGGCTGGCAGTGCGTGAAGAACAGATTACCCTCTGCCACGCCATGCTGGATACCCTGCTCAAAAACAATATCGCTTTATGCGATGCAGGCGTCGGGATTGGAAAAACTTATGCCTACCTGACCGCCTGCATTTTACTGAAAAAGTTTGCGCCCCATGGGCCTGCCGGTTCCCAGCCGGTGGTGGTTTCCACCTCCAGCGTTGCCCTGCAGGATGCTATCATCGAGGAATACATTCCATTTTTGTCTCGGATTTTTCTGGAGAACCGCATTATTCAAAAGCCCATCCGGGCGATGGTGCGAAAAGGCAAGGAACGCTTTGTCTGCGACATCCGTCTTGCAGGGCGGCTGGAAGCCGTGAAAGATAAGAAAAAGAATGCCCAGCAGATGAAAGCCCTGCTCTCCCTTCGCACTTATTACGACTTAGACGATGTAACCGGCATCAGCGGGTTTGACAGGCGGCAGGTGTGCGTCCCCAAGGTGTGCGAGAAAACCTGTCCCTTGCGAAATGCCTGCCGGTACCATTGAAATTGTCAATGAAATTGTCAATATCACTTTCTTTTTGATAAAATATCGCAAAAAAATACTAGCTTACCTGCAAGAAAACAAGACAGAAAAGAAATGCTACCGCTATGCATTCACAGCAATCGGAATGATCGTCTTTCTTGAAGCAAATCTGGCTCTGGCGTTTTCAGGGATACAGAAATTGTCATAAACGCAAAATGAGACTACTGTGGAAATAACAAAATCAAACGCAATGCCATATCACAACGTTGGCTTTTCGTTTGATTTTGTTTCTGTAATAGTCTCTTTACGTTTTGATTTCATTTCTTTTTCAATATCCTAAGATCATCCATCATATTTCACCAAAATCTTGGTTGCCTTTAGCAAATAAATTACTCATAGCGATATACATAGTTACCCTCAACATCAATTATGCCTTCAAAATAATAAGGATGCATCGTATCCAAATGAATTAAAAAAAACCGAAAATCGCTTATTTCAATCTCTAGCCAATGGTCATGAAAGAAACACATAGAGGGAAAAGGATCTATTTCATCGATCAATGGAACATTCAACTTTTGAAAAGCCTGCATAATTGCATCAATAGAAAAAATTTTACCATCTGATATACGCTGAAATACCGTATCATTATAAATATACAAATCCTTTTCAGAAGAAAGTGCGATAGATTGTTTCTGATTAACTGAAACAACACAATTGTTATTCAATGCTAAATCATATTTCATTAATGTGGATTCCGATTCTTTGACAACTTCATAATAAATACAATTATCAATCAATTTGTCGTATTCTAAAAATAAATATTCCGAATCAGATGCAATTACATCAAACCCACTATAGTTGTATCGAATAATTGCATCATGTGCATTCACTTTTTGAAACATCTTTTCACGCATATTTTGAATTTCAATAGAATTTCCTGACGCACGAAACACAATTTCATTTTGAGAAGATCGAATCGGATGAAATAATATTAAGTCTCCACGTAGAAAAGACAGCGGTTCAAGATATAATTTAGTTTTTGTTCGAATAATTTTAAAATATTTCCAGAGCTCAGTTTTTGTATTCAAAGCTCCTACATAAAGAGTTGTTCCGTCATATTCTAATCGTATTCTTGGGTTTGAAAAATGATTGCATGACCATTCGACAGGGATATAACATTTCTGCCACGTGTGATATTTCATCTCAAAACAAGAGAGAATACATTTTTCGTCTAACAAAGCAAGTGAAAAATACATGATTTCACAGGATATATCTCAAAAATTCGAGAACTTTTCTCATATGCTGCCCAATCAGGTAAAGTCACGATTTTTGATTTTTGGGTATCATAAAAAATCAGAGACGCCACCGTCTGATACTTATATGTGTTAATATCCATCATGAGAATTATATTTTCATGCCGATGCAAATAACGATACAAAAAGCCATTTTCATTTTTATAGGAAGGAAGTGTAATTACAGGATTTTGATGATATAAGTCTTTTGTACTTTTATGCAAATCAATTCGCTCCCCTTTTTTGCCTGATAACTCCAAACCACTTCAAACAAGCCCTAACCGCTCAAAATACTTTTTTCTTTTTCGACAATCTAAAACCAGCGTTCTCACGGTTAAAACAAAACAAAATAAAGCAATAACTGTCACTCCAGCATACACAATTCCAATCTTATGAAACTCACCCGAAATATCTACAAGAACGTTTTTGTATCGGAAATCAATACCACGATTTGATTGTCTGAAAGCCAACCACGAAGATACGTTACTTTCAACCGGTCGCCAGATCTGACATTTGAAAAAAAGCTCACATCCAGATTTTCTGCTGGAGAAATTCTCCACTTTTCCTGCGCCTCATCTGTAATAACAAAATAATCAGATCGAAAATTGCGGTATCCATGTTTTTCCGGGACATAATCGCAGGAAGAATAAGAAATTGTATCTTTACAAAGGAAACTGCTTACCAGATGACTGACTGCATTGACCCCGAAAATCCCCATTATCAAAAACAGCAGAACCAGAATAAAGCAAGCCATTCGGATTTTCATTGTGAGATGGGATGTCTGAATATGTATGCTTGCAGTCACTTGATTGTTCGCCGCCATTTTCCGACGACTACCATGTGCCTTCAGGCGTTCCATTTTTTCTTTTTTCATTGTACCTTTAATATTGAAATGCACTATCCCCTGCAAATTCCCGCACCAACGAATCCATTGGCACCTGTTCCAGCGGAAGCGGTGCAATATCTGCCCACATTTCGTGCAGCTCTTTCAGTATGGGATGAGACATACAACTGTCAATCTCCCTGTTCAGCAAGGTTTTATAAATTCCCAGTTCATAAGGCAGAAACGTATCAATAGAGAATGCCGCCCGTTTTTTATAGGGTGCAATATATTTGTGTTCCCCTGCCTGCACCCGTTCAAACATGGCAATAGTCTCCGGCAAGCTGCGGTGACGGAAATTCCGGTCACGGAGCATCCGACGCATCAACCGTAGCCGGGATGGTTGCAGCACGGTATCGCCATGGGTGACACGTGTCCGAACGCTAACATAGATCCGAACGGTTTTTTCATCTGGCACAGTGATCACATCGGGATTCAGCGCATGAATGCCCTCCAGGATCAGCAATTCCCCCGGTTTCCGGGTCAGAAGCCAATTCTGATCCTGCCGGGTCGTAGTGCGGAAGTCGTATCTCGGCAGCCAGGTGGGTTCCCCCGTAATAATTTTTTTCAGCTGCTGGTTCAGGTATGGCACATCTACCCGATCGGGTGACTCCAGATCCAACTTACCTTCTGCCGCCAAAAGCTGCTGCTCCGGGGTCATGGTGCGGAAAAAGTTGTCCATGGAGACCGTATGGGTCTCTGTGTTCCAGCTGTCTAAGTAACGCTCCAGAAGAAATGCCGCTGTGGTTTTTCCAGAACCGGACGGTCCGGAGAGTAAAATGATGGGGCGCTCTACTGCACTTTGATGGATCGCTTCTGCGACTTTCTGCACTTCCTGCAAAAATGCTGCGTCCGCTTCCTGCATGGCAATCTCTGAGGCTGTCATTGCCTGGTTGAGTTCTGTGAGTTTTCTGTACCGCATGAACCTGCCGCCTTTCGTTGAATTCTATTCCATTATAACAAACTGCACAGAATTTGTCAATTGAACGAAAAATATTCTCACAACGCTCGCTATGATGTGTAATCTTTGTGCGGTGTTGTCCGAACCTGCTCAGCATTCATAAAAACAAGCAGAGACGCCCTAGTACTCTGTCACCTTTAAAAATTTATTTCGTTGAAACCGTCCCACTGGGACGGTTTCAAAATTTTCCTTGTTGAAAAGGTTTACAAGGGGAAAGCGGTCTTGTCCGCTTTTCTCACCTCTTTTCCCCGCGGCGCAAAAATATGCGCCAGGGTATTTCGCCGTCCTGCGGACGGCGACCAGGGCTTCCACAGCCCTGGACCTGTGCCAGCTGTGCTCAGCTGGACCAGCATGATAAGCAACCTTGGTGAAAACAGATGGGAAACATTTTTAGATATTACAGAATACTAGACATTTCCGACAATTTGTGATATAATAATCACAAATGAATGCGACGAAACATGCAGCTGCCGGCGTAGACGAACTGGTCAGCGCAGCATTCTACTCAAACCAGCAGATAAATAAGTGAAAAGAGGAACCGAATATGAAAACAATCGGAATTATCGGCGCAATGCCGTCAGAACTCGTGGATATCCGTGCAGGATTGCCGGACTCAGACATTCAGAAAAAGGCAGGCTTTGACTACTATGTGAATCAGGTGGGAGATACCCGTGTGGTACATGTTTGCAGCGGCATTGCCAAGGTCAATGCGGCAGTATGCACCCAGGCGCTCATTGATACATTTGAACCGGATGCTATCATCAACGCCGGTATTGCCGGTGGAATGAACCAGAATGTCCACGTCTGCGACGTAGTAGTTTCCAACGAAGTACTCCCCCACGACCTGGATCTGCATTTTTTGCAGGACTATCCGCCCTATTGCGGCATTTATCCTTCTGATAAAGCCCTCATGGATCTGGCACTAAAAACCTGTGCGGAATTTGATGTGAAAACATTTACGGGACGCATTGTCTCCGGCGAAGCGTTTATCTCTGACAATGTGGTCAAGGCAGACATCCTCAATCGGCTGAACCCCTATGCAGTAGACATGGAAAGCTCGGCCGTGGGGCACTGCGCTTATCTGAACCAGGTACCCTTTGTGAGCATTCGCTGCATTTCGGACAATGCAGATGACGAAGGGGCTATGTCTTTTGATCAGTTTGAGAAGATCGCAGCAAAGCGTGTAGCGGATATTGTACTGCGAATGGTAGAAGTATTTTGAATCCAGATAAACATAAACGCTTTATGTTTGTTTCGCTGCTGATTTCTTGCGGTATATTGCTGAACGGGTGCAGCCCTTTTGTGGGAAAATCGAAATGGCCGCCCTCTTCAGAAACCATAGAATCCTATCTGCAACAGGCATATTCCTCTGATTTTACCTATATTTCCAAAGCTGATATTGACGAGGAAAACTGGGTGTGGGACAGAGGAGAAGATTCTGCTGTATCTGCATTTGTATTTGAAGATGAAAATGGCATTTCATTTACTGCGATTGCCTACAGAACAAAACAAATGGTGGGAAGCTGCCCTGCTGTCAAAGAAAATTACCGCACCGCATTTGTCAACCAGCACATACAGGAACTATCTGAAGAATATCAGATAAATCTCACGCCGTTTGACTGCGGCATGTATGATACGAATGCTGTGATATCAGTAACCAGAGAAGATGACCTGACACCTGCACTAGACTTTATTACGGAAGCACTAAAAAATCAGCCTGTTCTCCTCGAACCGGGCATTGACCTTGGATGGTATCCCCTGCTTTGGTATTCCCATTCCCCAGAAATTTGCATTTCTTACCATCAGAAAGAATTGGAATCATATTCTGCCTTTTCACTTGAAACATTGGAATATGAAGTGGAACTTGAGAGATTAAAGCAGGAACTTTCCACTTTGCAGATGGCAAGGAGAGGAATCACAGATTAAATTCGGCGCACTGATCACTCATCTGCTATTTTTATGGACAAAATGGAGGTTTTTATGATACGAGAAATTGTTCCCACTGATTTTGACGGACTCATGACACTTTACATGCAGCTGCACAATAATCCACTTCCAGAAAAAAGCGATACCGTGCTTCGGTTATGGAATCAAATTATAAATGATAAAAACCACCATATTATTGTAGCAGAAGAGGACGGCAAAATCGTGGCATCCTGTGTTTGTGTGATCATTCCGAATTTAACGCATAATCAACAGCCTTATGCATTTGTGGAAAACATCATAACAGATAAAGCCTATCGAAAAAAAGGTCTTGCGAGCGCATGCCTCAATTACGCAAAGGAACTTGCTATACAGGAAAATTGCTATAAAATGATGTTGCTGACCGGCTCTAAAGAAGAGAGTATACTACATTTTTATGAACAAGCGGGCTATAACAGAAAAGACAAGACCGCTTTTATTCAGTGGATATAAACCAACCGAGGTGATCTCAATGACCCTACAACAGCTCCAATACATCATTGCCATTGCGGAGCACGGCTCCATCAGCGAGACGGCAAAACAGCTTTATATTGCCCAGCCTACTCTTTCCAGCGCTGTCCGAACGCTGGAAGAAGAATTTGGAATTACCATTTTCCACCGTTCTCCGCGGGGTATTACCCTAACAGAGGACGGCAGAGAATTTTTGTCCTATGCCCGGCAAGTGGTGGAACAGGCCGATCTTCTCCACCAGCACTATGGCGCCGTACGGAAAACCAGCCAGCGGTGTTCCATCTCCACCCAGCATTATGCCTTTGCAGTAGATGCCTTTGTACGGTTAGTGCAGCGACTTGCGCCGGAGGCATACGAGTTTACGCTCCGTGAAACACGCACCTATGAGATCATGGAAGATGTGCACAATTTCGACAGTGAAATTGGACTTCTCTATCTCAGCAGCTTCAACGAAAAGGTCATCTGCGCCATGCTGGAAGAATATGGGCTGGAGTTTCACTCCCTGGTAACAGCAGAACCTCATGTATTTCTTCGTGCCAACCATCCCCTTGCAGGAAAAGCTTCAGTTACCACAGTCGATCTGGAACCCTACCCGTTCCTCTGTTTTGAACAAGGTGTGCACAATTCATTTTATTTTGCAGAAGAATTGCTTAGCACCATGCCCCATCAGAAGTGCATCCGGGTCAGCGACCGGGCAACACTGTTCAATCTGCTCCGAGGCGTGCAGGGATATACCATTTGCAGCGGTATGGTCAGTGCAGAACTGAACGGTAACGATATTGTTTCTGTGCCGTTGAATACTGCCGAACGCATGGAGATCGGGTGGATCTCCAACCCGAAAACCCAGTCCAGCTGTGCAGCACAACTATATATTCAGGAACTGCGGCAAGTTCTGGAAGAGTATCAGAGAGCCAAAATTTAAGGCAATACCGCTGTCTCTGCAAACTTTTTGCAATACATCGACAATGGAAGGATTGACACTTGTTTCAAAATATGATATGATAAAAGTGTCCAATAAAAGGACATTTTCTATCAAACTTATAAAAATGAATTTTCAAGATGTAAAATGGAGGAACATTATGGAACTACTGAAAAACAAGGTGGCTTTTGTCACAGGCGGCACACGAGGCATTGGCTATGCCATTGTTAAAACATTTCTGGACAACGGCGCTACCGTAATACTATGCGGTTCAAAGCAAGCAAGCGCAGACAAAGCCGTTGCATCACTGAAAGCAGAAAATCCTGAATATCCGCTGGAAGGAATTGCACCTGACTTGTCAGATTATGCATCAGTGGAGAAAGCAATTCAGAATACAGCGGAAAAGTATGGAAAAATTGATATTGTGGTCAACAATGCCGGTATTTCTGCAAGCCAGCCTCTATATGACTATCTTCCGGAAGATTTTGACAAACTGATGTTATTGAATGTGAATGCATGCTTCTATACCGCTCGCGCAGCAGCACCGCTGATGAAGCAGAACGGCGGTGGTGTGATCCTGAACACATCGTCTATGGTGTCTATTTATGGCCAGCCTGCCGGTGTAGCTTATCCCACTTCTAAGTTTGCCGTAAACGGATTGACAAAATCTCTTGCAAGAGAGCTTGCAAGAGACAATATTCGTGTGAATGCCGTTGCCCCTGGCGTTACCAATACCGACATGGTCGCAGCTCTCCCGGAGCAAACAAGACAACGCATCTGCTCCACCATTCCACTTGGAAGAATCGGCGAACCGCAGGACATCGCTAACGCATTTCTCTATCTGGCAAGTGATCTGGCATCTTACGTTACCGGGGAAATCCTGTCTGTAGACGGCTGTGCAAGAGCCTGAGGAATTAAGGCAATACCCGACTGTATCTTCACAAAATGGTGTGCCAATCACCCAAAGAAAACTTATGCGCAAGACTTCCCTATGCGGTATTGCCCATAAGCACCAAAAGCGTCCTACACATTTCTGCGCAGGACGCTTTTAGAATATATCAATGCATTCGCTGACATCATAAAAATGCGGCAATATCATACCGAATAATTTCATTTGAGAGCCAATGCCAACGAAAATGAGAAGGTCAGGCATGTTTGATCAGTTTGGAATAGATCACTTCACTGGACTGGCTGCCGTCACACAGTTCTGCCTTCCGGTCAAGGGCACGATTACGAAAATAGACCACAAGATTCAGCGTTACCATAACCAGATTGAGCAGATAGACCACTAAAACATAGTTGATGCTGCCAGAAATACATTTCGCTGCTGTTCCAGCAATATAACCGGTTATCAAAAGAAGAAGGAATGGCAGACTCATTCCTTTTGCGCTTCTACATTTATAATTCTTGACCAGATTCATAGGCCAGCTGCATCCGAAGCAGACCAGCATCACCGTTTCTAATATTTCACTCATATTTTTTGTTATCCTCACAATCTCTCGCTTTACCGTTATTTTTGTGTTATGCCGGATAATACCGCAGGGCATCTGCCAGTGTCATATTTCTGTCAAACAGAAACGAACGCAGTGTGTGAAAAAAACGGATAGTATACGTGCCATCCAATTTTCCGCTGGGGCTGTCGGTGAATTCGCAGCCATATTCTTTGGTAAGTGTTCTGAGTGCACGGTTGAACTGCTTTGCCGCCGGGATCTGTTCATTGACAGAAACCAGGATCAGCCGACTTTTCGGCATGGCGGTGTGCAGCTGATATAGAAACCAGCGATAAGATTCTATCATCTCTTCCACAGTTTTTGTGCTGGACAATAATTCTTCTTCTCCGAAATGCAGCAGAATTGCTCTGGGCTTCAGAGGTTCGATACAGGCAGCAATATAATGCTCCGCTTCCTCAATGGTCAGCTCCTCGACGCTGCGGTTATAAATGGGCACATCAATGTTGTAATCCTGTGTCAGTTCATTCAGCGGGATGTGCGATGCCGCAGTTGAACCAAACAGTACAACACCTCCCTGTTCCGCCACTTTGTTTAATGCGTCGTACTCTGAAATAACATCCAATTGTTTTTTCATATACATAATAGCTCCCTCCCGTTTTGACCGCCGCTGCGACGGTGTGTTCTCATGGGCATTTTCCCCTGGAACATTTTTATTATAGCATCTGCAAAACCATTTGTCTAATATATAATTCTTCATGGTTTCATAGCTTATAAACTATGAAATAGAGCGAAAAATGAGGGATTCATACGATTTTTGCATAAATTTATAGGTTCTATATTATAGATAAAGCGGAAACGCACAAAATTTCTCTTACATTGAAATAAAAACTGGTGCATCTGTGCAAAGCCCAACGCCGCCAGGTGTTCTTTGTGTATATTGCTTTTGTATAAAACTTGACAATCCTCGAAGCCTATGCTATACTATAAATTAGTGTATTTCGGCTGAATGCCGAAGAATTACAGCAAAAAAGGATGGAAACTGCAATGAAATTAGGTATGGTCGGGCTTCCCAATGTTGGAAAAAGCACGCTCTTTAATGCATTGACAAATGCAGGCGCAGAATCGGCAAACTACCCTTTCTGCACCATTGAAAAAAATGTGGGCATCGTCTCTGTGCCAGACTCACGCCTGGACAAACTGGCAGAAATGTACGATCCGGACAAGTTCACACCAGCGACGCTGGAATTCGTGGATATTGCCGGTCTGGTAAAAGGCGCATCCAAGGGCGAAGGTCTGGGTAACAAATTTCTGGGGGATATCCGTGAAGTAGATGCCATTGTCCATGTGGTACGCTGTTTTGAGGATGACAATATTATCCATGTAGACGGCAGGATCAACCCGGCTTCGGATATCGAAACCATCAACCTGGAACTGATCTTTTCTGATATGGAAATGGTAGCTCGCCGGATCGACCGCACAAAAAAAGCGCTGAAAGGTGACAAAAAATTACAGGTACAGGTGGACTTTCTGGAACGACTCCAGGCACATTTGGAAGAAGGCAAATCTGCCCGTGGATTTGACTTCACAGAAGACGAGCTTGTCTGGATGCATGACATGCCCTTACTTTCTGCAAAGCCGGTGATCTATGCGGCAAACATGAGCGAAGAGAACTTCCGCAATAACATTGATACCAACGAACATTATCAGACGGTCTGCAAGATTGCCCAGGAGGAACACGCTGCTGTACTTCCCATCTGTGCCAGAATGGAGGCGGAGATCGCTGACATGGAGCCGGATGATAAAGCTATGTTCCTGGAGGATTTGGGACTGGAGGAATCGGGTCTGAACCGGATCATCCGGGAGGGTTATGCACTGTTGGGATTGATCTCCTACCTGACTGCCGGAAAGCAGGAGGTTCGTGCCTGGACGATCACCAAGGGCACTCGTGCACCGCAGGCAGCCGGAAAGATCCACACGGACTTCGAAAAGGGCTTCATCCGTGCCGAAGTCGTTTCTTATGACGATTTGATGGCTTGCGGTTCCATGACTGCTGCAAAGGAAAAGGGGCTGGTTCGTCTGGAAGGAAAAGATTATGTAATGCAGGACGGCGACATTGTGCTGTTCCGGTTTAACGTATAAGAACCATTAAGGCAATACCGCACAAAGCCACCAGGCATTCTTTGTGCGGTATTGCCTTAACAATTTTTCGGCAAGTGCGGTACTATCTTTATACGTGTACCCGAAAAAGTCCGTGCTGATTACAATAGGCATAAATCCAGCCGTGTCCTCGCATCGGGAGACATACTTCCGGATTTTGTTCCGGGTAGAGCTTTGTCAGAATGACCCGGTCGGATGTGACGCAGGCGAAAAAAGAAATGTAATGTGACTTTGTCATAGGATGTGCGATGCGTACATAGCGTTCGCCATCCACAAGTTCCAGATGCATGAAATGGGCTTCATCCGGTTCTTCCGGCTGGAGCGGCGGAAGACTGATTCCGCAACAATTGAAAGCGCCCTCACCTGCGGCATAGATCACGTTGCCGCAGACCGGGCAGACATAAAATTGTGTATGCAGCATATTGGCGCTGCGATTGGTGTTAGTAATATACTCCCCTGTCAGTCAAAAGTTCGGCAACAGATACGCTCAGTGCCTTTGCCAGTGGTTCCAGCAGTGTAATATCCGGGAGACCTTTTCCGGTTTCCCATTTGGAGATGGTTTTGTGGCTGACAAAAAGCTGTTCAGCTAGTTGGCGTTGGGTAAATCCCCGTTTTTCCCGCAATGTTTGAATGATCTGGCCAGTAACATAACAATTCATGTGATTTTTCTCCTTTTTGAGAATTTTCGAGAAAGCTTTTGGGCAATACTGCATAATTATTGTTGTATAGATGTGCAGTAGATGTAAGAGTCGGTAATTATGCAGTATTGCCTTCTATATTTTAGTATAGCAGAATGTCCGCAGTTTGGCAACCTGCGCTTCGTAGACCAAATGACGGTTGATACAGGATGAAAGCGATAAAATATGTGATTTTCATTCTTGACAAAATGCAAAAAATATGCTATACTAAAAATGTTCTAAGATGAATGTGGTGAAATTACCAAAAGTGCTGGCTTCTTGCTACGTTATTGCATCGAAAAATAAATCAACACAATCAACTGTAGCTGTCCCAGTATACAATTACCAGCAAAATTTAATATGCGCCTGTGGTGAAACTGGCAGACACGCAAGATTTCATTTGCGTTACTACATTGAAAAATAAAATCCGTATGAACTGCGGCTGTCGGTAGTATAAATTTGGCAGCAAAAACTTAATATGCGGGTGTGGTGAAATTGGCAGACACGTTAGATTTAGGTTCTAATGCCCTATGGTGTGCAGGTTCAAGTCCTGTCACCCGCACCAACAACAAAAGTCCCTGTTTCAGGGACTTTTGTTCATATAAGTATATAAAAAGAATTGGCATGCACCTTAGCTTTACACATTACGTAAAACTGAGTGTATGCCAATTTTCTTAATTACGCAATTTCACTTTCCACATAAACCGCCACGCTATCCTCAAAAATCCCCGTTAAACTCAAGCCTGATATCAAGGCTTTTATCCTCGTTCCGATAAACTACAATTCTGCGGACAAGAGTCCTGAGTTGTGCATCAGAAAACTCCCCTTTTTCCAGAATTACATCAAGCATTTCTGCGGTACTTTCATTTTGGATAAGTCTCTTGACCTTGACAGTAGTCTGTGCCTTTACACATCTCATTTTGTATTTTCATGTTCATAAGTACGCATTGCACTCTGTCTTTTCCCGTTTGAAACTCCCACCTATGGGGGTTATTTATATGGGAGATCTCAAGAAGAACGCATGACCGATTCTTGGCGCAGAAACAAAAAAAGTGTATCAACTTGAAAAGAAACGTCTTTTCTGGAAAAGGCGTTCTTTTTTTCTGCTGGATGAGAAAGAGACTTTCTAAAATTCAATTTTTTCTGGAAATTCACTTTTTTTGCTGTATTCTCTTGACATTTTCCTATTCATTGCGTATAATGAACATATGAACAATCGTTCAAATAAAAACGCATAGGAGGATTTAAAATGCGAAAGATATATCGTATGGAGAACCTGGACTGCGCAAATTGCGCAGCAAAGATGGAGATAGCCATTCAGGCACTGGAGGGCGTACAGTCTGCGACGATAAGCTTTATGACCCAGAAGCTGACCATTGAGGCGGAGGAAGCAGATTTCCCAAAAATCCTGAAAGCAGCACAGAAGTGCGTGCGCAAGGTGGAGCCGGATTGTGAGATCATTGTCAAGTAACACCGATGTTCAATTTAATGTAAAGCCAAAGCAACATCAAAAAATGTTTCTGACCGTTTTAAAAAACTTTATTGCTGAGCAGCCTTTTTGAAAATGCGGAAGGAATCGTTTTGGGGTTATATACCAAAGAAAACCAGGAGAGGAATACCTTATGACACGACAACAACGAAAAATACTCATTAAAATCCTAATTGGCGGTGTGCTGTTTGCAGCAGCAATGCTTGTGACACACTCGCTTACACTGCCATGGTGGGGCGAACTGATGATTTTCCTTTCCGTTTATCTAGTGCCAGGCTGGAGTGTTCTTGCAAAGGCAATACGGAATATTGCCCACGGTCAGGTATTCGATGAAAACTTCCTGATGACCATTGCGTCCATTGCCGCTTTTGCCATCGGTGAATATCCTGAGGCAGTGGAAGTAATTCTGTTTTATCAGGTGGGCGAACTGTTCGAAAAGATCGCTGTGGGACGTTCCCGCCAGGCGGTGTCCGATCTCCTGGATCTATGTCCGGATGAGGCAACGGTACTCCGAGACGGAAAACCCGAGACAGTTCTGGTGGAAGAAGTTGCTGTAGGAGAGCATATTCTGGTACGACCAGGAGAAAAATTTCCCCTGGATGCCGAGATCTTTCAGGGGCACACAACCATTGATACCGCTGCCCTCACGGGAGAGTCCATGCCCGTATCTGCGACGTCTGGAGACGCTGTTTGCAGCGGCTGTGTAAACCTCAGCGGCGCAGTGGAGCTTGTGGTCACAAAGCCGGCTTCGGAATCCACCGCATCCAAAATCATGGAACTGGTGGAAACCTCCGCCTCCCAGAAGGCAAAGACCGAACAGTTTATTACCCGGTTTTCCCGGTATTATACGCCCTGTGTAGTCATTGCAGCCGTGATCCTTGCCATCGTGCCGCCGCTGATCACCGGGCAGGCATTTTCAGATTGGATCTATCGGGCACTGACATTCTTGATTATTTCGTGCCCGTGTGCACTGGTGATTTCCGTCCCTTTGAGCTTTTTCGGCGGAATCGGCTGCGCTTCGAAAAACGGTATTTTGGTTAAGGGCAGCAACTATCTGGAAGCACTGGCACATGCCCAAACGGTAGTCATGGATAAGACAGGTACTCTAACTCAGGGAAAATTCCGTGTGACTAAGCAGTATGCTTTGGAAATTTCTGAAGAAGAACAGCTGGAACTGGCGGCGTTGGCGGAATCTGCATCCAATCACCCCATTGCTCAGTCTCTGCGGGATGCCTATGGAAAACCGTTGAATAGCGCACGTGTGGCAGAAATCCAGGAACGTGCTGGGCATGGTGTTTCGGCATTGGTGGACGGCAGACAGGTTCTCGCCGGAAATGCAGCCTATCTGGAAGATACTGGATTGAAACCAACAGTGCCTGACGGCAGCGGTACAGCGGTACATGTGGCAGTGGACGGCGTTTATACCGGATATTTGCTTATTGCAGATAGCATAAAGCCGGATGCGGCAGAAGCAGTGCAGATACTTCGGAAGTCTGGCGTCACATGCGTGGCAATGCTCACCGGAGACAGCGAATCTGCAGCGCAGGAAGTGGGTGAGACACTGCATCTGGATGCAGTGCACGCAAAGTGTCTCCCCACAGATAAGGTACAGCATATGCAGGAATACCGAAAAAAGCTAAACAAGGGGAAAACATTGGTCTTTGTGGGCGATGGTATGAACGATGCACCGGTTCTGGCACAGTCGGATGTGGGTGTGGCAATGGGTGGCCTTGGCTCTGATGCGGCAATTGCAGCGGCGGATCTGGTCATTCTGGATGACAAACCCTCAAAGCTGGGTACGGCGCTGCAGATCGCCAAAAAGACCATGGGTATTGCACAGCAGAATATCGCATTTGCATTGGGCGTCAAAGCAATCGTCCTGGTGCTGGGTGCTTGTGGTCTGGCACATATCGGCGCAGCAGTCTTTGCAGATGTAGGTGTTTCCGTAATTGCCATCCTTAACTCCATGCGAGCGATGCGTGCGGTAAAATCGAAGAACAAATAAAAGGAACGACAGATCTTGCACATGATGAGATCTGTCGTTCCTTTGTTATAGTGTAATTTTTTATTGAGAAGAATAATCTTCCCGTGTCAGAGCACCTTCAGAATTATAAATAGCAATGAGCGTGTTATCATCCGTATATTCGCCCAGATACGGCGCATACCACAGCCCGAAGAAAGACCACACGGCGTTGTCCCGGAACATGGCGTTCATATCGGGAACTGTGCTGCACTCACTGATGGCAAGGATTTTTCCCGGCGCCATATTCCGCAGTGCCACATATTGTTCATAGCGGCTGCCATATACCTCCTCCTTGTCTACGTAGAGATCAAGTGATGCAATGTCATACTGGGATTCATCTACCAGATAGCTGCTGCTCTGTCCGTTCCAGACCCAAAGCAGATTGTTCAGCTGGTGGTACTCCGTCATACGGGTATACATCAAGTTCCACAGCCAACGATAAGCATCCGCACCAGACGAGCCCCACCAGTACCAGCCGCCGCCGGCTTCTGGCAGAGGACGCCACAGCACTGGCACATCTGCATCCGCCAAAGGCTGCATTGCCTCGGAAATGGTGTCAATATCTTGGATCAGGGCATAACAGTTCTGGGATATCTCACCGTTTTCTGCCATTCCAGACAGTTCCTGGGGCGAACGCATGGCAACATCGGCATCTGTCATTGCCGCTGTCAGATCGAAGGAGGCATCTTCGGCATAAATGGTTGCAGTTCCCATAGGTGCATTCCAAAGCCAGGACAGCCCAACAACGCCGCCTTCTTCCGCCCAAGCAAGGCTGTCATCCACAGCAGTTGCCTTCTGAGGATCACCGCCGTTGGGGGAATATGCGCCCATGTCCGCCAATCGGATCATGGGATACTTCCCGGTAACAGTATAAATCTGATCCAGTTCCTTGTCAGAGCTGTCCGAAGCGTACTGTCCGGTAATGATCTTAGAGCCATAATTTTCTGCCATGAAATGATACAGTTGTTTTGTATTTGCTGTAGCATTTAAATTGACCGGTGTTCCGTCAATCTCTGCGGCCTCATCATAGAGACTAGTATTATTGGCCAATTCTATACAGTCAATATCCACAAGACCATCCACTGGAACAATGGATAATTCACAAGTGCCGGCAGACAGGAAGATTCCTTGTACGGTGACACGCATAAAATTCTCCGTTGCATCTGTAGTCATGGTATACACCGGTTCGCCATTGGCAAGGATTTTGCAGGTAGACGCCGCACCGGAGCCTACCACCACAGTGATATCATAGTGCTGGGTGGCTGGAATTTCTGCCATCAGTACAAGACTGCTGTTGTTTTTCGCATCCAATCCTTTCAAATATCCCGTCCCAGAATATCCCAGGCGGGGCAGCATTGCTACAGAACAGCCGGAAGGAATCGCCGCATCTTCTGCTTCCAGTTTTAGAGATACATCCTGCCGTGTGATCTCCGGCACTTGTAAAGCCACGGCGGCATGCTGGGGTGCGGTTGTTTCCGTAGCTGCTTCTGTTTCCAGCTGAGTCACCGGCGTCGCCGTCAGTGCGCCGTCCAATTCTGGCTCCTGTTCAATTTGGGCACAACCTGTCAGCATCAGCATTGCCGCCAATAATGTGAAAATTCGTTGTTTTCTCAATTTATCATCTCCTGGTCTTTGGGCAACACCGCACAAAGACCGTCTAACAGCTTTGCACGTCATATGCTCGCATCTTTTCCGTCATATTTCACAAAAATGCTCATGAATACACAAAGTACTTGTGCCCGTGGGTATTCACTCCGCTTTTTGTTTCATCTGACGAAAAATCTGACGAAATTTATGCTCGTAGAGTACATCTGACGTACAATCTTTGTGCGGTATTGCCCTCGGAATGCTGTCAACAACAGGTATTTCAACGATCATACACGGATTCGATATGTTGCTCCTGCTTCTGTGGGGAAGGTCAGCAGTGCACCGTCAATACGTGCATCCACTGATCCGGCATCGCTGCTGACGCTGATAACGGTATTGGCACGTACTGTACAGGGCTTTCCTGCCAAAGAACGGATCACTGCCGATTCCAGCTTACCCTGGTGCCAGGCAATGTCTACTTCAAAGCCGCCGCGTGCACGCAGACCGCAGATATTACCGTCCGGCCACGATTCCGGCAATGCCGGCAACAGGTTGATCTCACCCCGGTGACTTTGCAGCAGACATTCTGCAATTGCCGCTGTACCGCCGAAATTGCCGTCGATCTGGAAGGGTGGATGGGAATCCAACAGATTGGGGTTGGTAGACCATGTTAAAAGCTTCTGCAAGTTCTCATATGCCGAGTTCTTATCCAGCAATCTTGCCCACATGTTGATGATCCATGCACGGCTCCAGCCTGTATGACCGCCACCGTAGGTCAGACGTCGGATCAGGGTCGCACGTGCTGCCTTGCCCAATTCCGGCGTATGATATGGTGTGATGAGATCTGCCGGATATAGAGCAAACAGCTGGGAAATATGCCGATGACCGATCTCAACCTCTTCATAATCCTTTGCCCATTCCTGGATCTGACCATACTTGCCCACCTTCAGAGGCGGCAGCTTCTGGAGTAGTTCCTCCAGCTGTGCGGCAAATGCTTCGTCACGCCCCAGAAGCTTGCTGCTTTCAATAACATTCCGGAACAGCACTGTGAGGATCTCTGTATCCATAAAAGGTCCGCTGCACAGACTGCCCTTTGTTCCTCGTTCTGTCTTATAGGTGTTTTCCGGCGATACAGAAGGACAAGTCACAAGTTCACCGGCTTCGTTTTCGGTCAGATAATCTACAAAAAACAGCGCAGCCTCCCGCATTGCTTCGTAGTGCTGATCCAGGAACTCCAGATCCTGGGTGAACTCATAATGCTCAAAAATATGCAGACACAGCCACGCTGCACCCATAGGCCAGATGGTAGCCGGCATCCACAGATCCTGAGGAGCTGTGTCGCCCCAGATGTCCGTATTGTGATGACAGACAAAGCCCCGGCACCCATACATTGCTTGGGCAGTTTCCCGACCAGGCACACGCATTCGTTCGATGAGGTCGAACAGAGGCAAGTGGCATTCCGATAGATTGCACACCTCCGCCGGCCAGTAGTTCATCTCGGTATTGATATTGATGGTAAAACGGCAGCCCCACGCCGGCCACATGTCTTGATTCCAGATGCCCTGGAGATTCATAGGCTGTGTGCCAGGACGGCTTGCGGACAGCATGAGGTATCTCCCATAGTTGAAATAGAGCACTGCCAGCTTGCTGTCATGAATTTGCAGCTTGCATTCCTTATGGTCGCCCTCATCACCTCTCAGACGGAGCAGACGCTCATCGGTGGGAAGTACACTGCCGCCCTCACTGTTGTCCGGCAGGGTAAAGCGAACCCGACGGAACTTTTCCTGATATTCCGTCAGATGGCGGTACAGCAGTTCCTCATAGCTGCAATCCGCAGCATAAGATGCATCCAGTTTTGCGGCATCTTCATACTGCTCCCCGTGATAGAAACTGGTACCCACGCTCAAAAGCAGTGTTGCTTCGTTGGCATGTTCTACTACCAGAGAACCGCCCACTGTGTGGATGGAGCCGCCTTCGGTAAAGCCCGTCAGTGCTGCGGCAAAGAAAATACCATCCTGGCTGCCTGTGCCGCCTGTATAAACGATCATATTATCATAATCTGTACAAGGACGACAGTCATCATAATAATCATCCCGTCCATCCACTGTAGCACGAAAATTGATCTTTCCCGGCTCACTGGCGGCAATATGCAGCACGAGGACACGATCCGGCTCGGACACAAACATTTCCCGGACGTAGGTCACATCGTTTGCCGTAAAACGTACCGAGGCCAGTGCCTGTTCCAAATCCAGACTGCGCTGGTACTGCTTTGCTTTGCCGTCAAAATCCATATGCAGATTCAAATTACCCAGGGGCATATAGTGCCGGGAATTTGGTGTTACGCCCTGCATTTTCTGGAATGCGATCTCCTCGGCTTCGGCAATACGTTCCTCTTTCAGCAGGGCTCGCACTTCTTCCAGTCCCTCAAGGGCATCGGGATTGTTCCGGTTTCGCTTTCCGCCGGACCAGACGGAATCCTCATTTAACTTGAGAACCTCATCTGCCGCACCGCCGAATACCATAGCTCCGATCCTGCCGTTTCCGATCGGCAGTGCGTGGTCAAAATCTTCCGCCGGCTGTTTATACCAGAGCATTGTCTCCGCATCCATCATATACAGCACCTCCATTTTTCTCTATTTCAACGATATCATTATTGTTATCGCCTTACTTCCTTTTTGGCTTTCCGCCGGGAATGCGTATCAGTTGATCCAGCATTTTTCCCAGCCGGATCTGATCTGCATCTTCTCTCGCTGCATTTTTCTCCGGTGCAGTCACGATCACAGTATAGATCCGGTCGCCTGCCTGCACTATAGTTTTTTCACTCTGTTCCAACATATCCATCGCAGACACCTCCGGAACTATTTTATGCAGCATGATTCTTCCTAAAACATATTCTTAGAACTTGTTCTTATAAAGACAGCGCAGTCAAAAATGCTGCGCTGTCATGACCAGACCTATAAGCCGAGTTCTGTCGTGTGTGATAATTTATCTCGTCTGCGAGTCGCCTCACAGCTCATGCCGCCATTACGCCGCTGCCCACCGGACCGATGTTGCGGCAGCGTGTACCAATAGACGTTGCACCGGATAAGGTTTACATAGCAGTATGGTCTCCCGTACTCTGGTGCGCTCTTACCGCACCTTTCCACCCTTACCGCATTGCTGCGGCGGTATCTCTCTGTTGCACTAGCTCTAGGGTCGCCCCCGGCTGCCGTTAGCAGCTATCCTGCCCTGCGGTGCTCGGACTTTCCTCACAGCTTGCGCTGCGCTATCACACAGTCTGCTCATAGTAGTTAATTATACCGGATTTCTTGGGATTTGTCAAGGGGCGGAATTTGAAATTTCATTCATAAGAGTATTACTATCATTCGAAGTGTATTCGCATCGTTCATACTAAAGGCAATAACGTACAAAGCCGCCCAAGTGTTCCTTTGCGGTGTTGCCTAAAGCGTATCTAGGCACAATAACTTCATATGTAGAAAGGTTTTTACGTAATTTTAAGGAAAAGGCAACCCGATTTGAATGCAAATTTCAAATCGGGATAGTTTTATTTATAGACTTTTTCAATCATACAATCATGTTTTTTCGTATTCTTCTGATAATTGATACCGACCAGCAAAATTTCTCCGGAATAATCTTTCAGACAGTCGGTATACTGCTTTTTCTTGATTTGTTCCAATGCACCCTCTGCAGAGCTGTCATATTTAAGTTCTACAATTATCGCAGAATTACTGTTATTTTTTCTCGGTCGGAAAACCAGATCGGCAACTCCCTTACCGGCAGGCAATTCCCATTCAATCGTATAAGTTTTCCGTGCAGAATAATATGCAAGAGAAATCACACAGGAAAGTGAATTTTCATCGTTGTATTTTAAAATTGACGTATTATCGCTGTGCGCCTTATCTATCAATTCTGCAACCTTTTCTGCATCACAGTTCAGAGTTGATTTCAGAAGTTCATCTGATAATGTCAGTGAATTTGCCACCTCTGACCATCCAATAACCTTAATAGTACTTGCAAACTGTTCTGAAATTTCGTAGTTTGGGATCGATACTTCCTTTGTATAAAAATCATATGTCAGGTATCCGAGATGAACTAAAAGTGTCAGTACATCGTCTTTTGTTTCAAAAGTTACCATGTCATTTGAGAATGTTGTCGTATCTATTACTGCTTTTTGTCCGGCAAGAAGTTCAATGATTGTATCTTTCAAACCGTCAAAATTCATTTCAAAATGTATCAGCTTTTGATATTTTCAGATTACTGAACATTTCTTCCGAATGACATCCACGGCTGTAGTATGCCGTCAGCATATTAGCTGCCATTGATTTTCCAAACCGTCTTGGACGACTTACACAAATGAACTGTTGCTCTGTAAATAACTTCTTATTCGTATATTCTATTAATTGACTTTTGTCAACATAAATTTCAGAGTTGATAGCACGTTGAAAACCAATATTGCTTGGATTTAAATAAATGCCCATATTCAGCGCCTCCGCCCATTCAATATAAGTATATCAGTTTTTTACTTTAAAATCAAGTATTTGCACTTAAAACTTTTTTGAAAATCCAGATATTTAAACTGCTGTTTTATTCCTTGTCGTATCTCATTGAATAGCCGCTGTTATTTTTCTTATTCCGTGCTGCATTCCAAAGTTCTTCGTTTATAATTTGAGGATAGTCGGAATTGCCAAGATAATTTTCATTTGAAAAAACATTATTGATAAAAGGAATATGATATATTTCCAAATGCTTCGATATGTCCGATAATGATTGACCAAGCGAATAAAACCAAATATAAGTTTTACCACTTTTACTTGTTCTTTGACTATGAAATAGACGAATGAAAAAAGTGCCTGTTTGACGACTAATATACAAAAATCATGAAAACGAGCAAAAATATATAGAAAAGTTCAAAAAGAATATCGAGCCTCACACGGCTGCCGCAGCCCCTCTTTTTTTGTACTATTATTCTATTACTGCATACCAGTGGACAAGCTGGATTCGAACCCTAAATAAAATCATAAAATATATCGCATTAGCGTGATATTTTATATATCGTGTTGCATTTCGTGTTGCATTGTACTAAATTATGCTGTTAAAGTACGCGTCTATTTTTTCGTCAACTAGTTTTCGCTCATCTGTAAATGTGTGCTGGTATACTGATTTCAGCGTGCTGTTCGTTGCCCATCCTCCACGCTCCATGGCGTATTTATCCGGGATGCCTAGTGCGAGCATAACAGATGCATTGACGTGCCTCAGGTCGTGGAATGTCATATGTTTCCCGGTTGCATTTTCGATGATTTTTACAAAATGCTGGTATATCGTGCAAGCTGCCAGCTTGACGACATATTCATCCGGTTTCCCCTCCCCTATCATTTGTACCAAATGCTCTGGCAGCACGAGACGCCGTGTGCTGTTATACGTCTTTGTGCTTTCTTTTTCAATGCCGCCGTCCATAGCAATCCTGACGTTTCTCACAGTCAAAACCCCGTCACTTATATCTTTGTAACGTATCCCACGAACCTCTGACATGCGCAGACCAAGCCATATCGCAAGTATTACCGGCAGTTCTACATCCGTGCCACGAACGGCGTCAATGATCTCCTGCGGCTCTGGAAGATCCTTTATCTTGTGTTCTTTTGCTGGGAGTGTTGTTCTGACGTTAAAGTCCGGCATGTACATCCCCAGAGCGGCTGTAAGCAGGCCGTGCGCATTACGGATGGATTTCGGGGACAAGCTGCGTGCAGCTCGATTTACGGATGCCTGAATCATAATGTTTGTCAATTTGTCCAGTGGTACGCCCATAAGGTCCTGAAATTTTGTCTTTCGGATATTACGATATCCTGCGATTGTAGACGGCGACAGAACACCGTCTTTATTATTGATATACCCGTCTATCGCATCCCCTACCGTGATCCCTTTCGGTTTTTCCTTGCGTTTCAGATTGTATTCAGCTGCCAGGAATTCCGCTTCTTTTTTGGTTTCGGCGGTAAAGGATTTGTAGATCCGCTTTCCGTTGTCGTCCGTGCCGACGTAGAGATTCACACGCCAGCTGCCGGACGGCAGTTTTTTCGCTTTTGCCATTGAAATTCCTCCTTGATTTTTTGGGAGGAATATGCTATAATGGGAACATGCTAGGATTCTCAAAATAGCATATTCCTTTGACCGCTTCACTGCGCCAACAGTGAGGCGGTCTTTTATTTAATCCTTAAACGAACTAGCTTCAAACTGCTCTTGTAAATCCATTAGATGCTTGATATTGTTTTTGGTATACAATGCGCCAGTATAATGCTTTGATTTCGGGTCGCCCCGCCAAAAAGAATTCGCTCCCTCAAATGCGCTAACCATAGTATCGAAAAACTTTTCCCAGTTCGTTGCCCTAGCTTTTTCCGTTTTCAGATTTGATGTTTTTTCTTTCATATTAGCGTACGCCCGATCAATAAACACATCTACGTACTTTTCTAAGTTAGAAGTTATGTTTTTAAACGTTTTAGAAGGCTTTTCCGGGTGGAAAATATCGTATTTTTCATAATCAGATAAATTAAGTAAACAGTCAAGCAAAAAATTCATTCTGCCAAAAAACACATCTGGTTTCACTGTCTTATTGACAAGAACTTCGCACTCATGCGCCTGTTTTAGCCGTGTTTTTACATAATCTGCCTCTAACGGCGTCAACTTTTTCTTTCCAAACAGCCCCATATCGTCGCCTCCTTTATTCCGCCCGTTAAGCTATACCGATGCATTAAGCGCCCTCTTTTCTGGTAGATATCACAGTATTTCGTGTTGGTTTCCTACATAGGGACACCATATATTTCAGAAAGACTGTATCCAGTCATATAGAGATGGATGTTGTTATCAACTTCATTATAAAGTTCCCTAGAAATGTAATACAAATCGGCGGATCGATGATTGAAAGCCGCTTTTGCCATTGGTGAGCTGATTCCGAAACACTCTTCGTATTCTTTTGGGCTTGATAGTTTAAAGCCATTAACAAGCTGTATAGGGCATAAAAGATTTCTTGCAAAACAGTTTGCTTCTTTATCAGCTGCCGCATTATCTTCTTTATGGTTTAATTCAGTGTGCCCGAGCTCATGCGCCAGGGTGAAACGAATCGTTTTTTCGTCCTTCCAATCGTTATAATACATGATGAATCTATCGTTATCATAATCTGCCACAGTAAAGCCGTGTTCACTGGAAGCAAAATAATAGGTAAATTCATTGTGCGAAACACCCAACTTTTTAGCAGCGTCCGAGTATGTACGTATTTTTATGTTCGGACGAGTAGAAAGAATATATCCTATATCAACTTCCGGAAATTTATAACTATAATTTCGTAGTACACAATATGCTGCATTTGTTGCTCGTTCATAGTCAGGAAATTCAATCATCAAATTCCTCCTTAAACATCAATCTTGCCATATCTAATAGTTGTTTTCTTTTTTCGGGCGTTAGTTTCTTTGCGTTTCTATTTAAGATAACTAAATTTTCGTCTTGCTCTTCTGCTTGTACTTTTGCGGCATCGTCATAGATCGCTTGTTGTGCTTTATAAGCTGCTTTTGCATCGCCGTTAAAACGGTCTAAAATATCAGTGCGAAGCTCAGAAACGATATCTGGATCATCGTAATCAATAGGATCGTCTTCCCATCCAATAAGATAAGCAGGAGTTGTTCTCAAAATTTTCGATAACGGTTCAAGAACAGTTGTTGGTAACTTCTCTATTTCATTACTCTCATATCTGTAAACAGTGGCTCTGCTTTTATTTAGCACTTCTGCTACTTCGTCAACGGATAGCCCTAGCTCTTCACGACGAGCTTTAATTCTTTCTCCGATAGTCATAAATATCACCTCCAACTAAATCTATTATACCATGCTTTTCGCAAAAATGCAATACTTTTTTTGTGCTTTTCAAAAAAAATCTCAAAAATGAGAAAAAAGGGTTGACAAGCAGATGAAAGTGTGGTATCATGTAATCAGCGAATCGCATTTATGCGACAACAGAGGGGGGGTGATTAGATGGCTGACGTTAGAAAATTGAAGGGAAAAATTGTTGAGAAAGGAGAAACAATAAGCCGCGTCGCAAAAGGTATAGGCGTCAATCCGGCTACGTTCTATCGGAAGTTACAGCAAAATGGCGAGATGTTTACTATTAGAGAAGCTGACGCTATTGTTCGGTATTTAGGCTTAAACGAAGACGAAGCAGTTTCTATTTTTTTTAGCTCAGACGTCGCATAAATGCGACATAATTCCGCAATGCAGAATATGGAGGGTTTACAGATGAACAATTTACAAGTAATTGAAAACGAAGGTCAGCGAGTGCTGACCACCGTACAGATTGCAGAACAGTACGGAACAACAACGGAAAGAATTAAGGATAACTTTAATTCCAACAAAGTACGGTACGCAGAAGGCAAGCATTACTACTGCCTGACCGGAGAAGAATTAAAGGAGTTTAAGAACTTGGTCGGAAATTCCGACGTAGTTGATAAACGTACCCCAAAACTTTACCTCTGGACAGAAAAAGGCGCATTACTCCACGCAAAGAGCCTGAACACAGACAAGGCATGGGCTGTATATGATGAACTGGTAGAAACCTATTTTCGTGTACAGCAGATGCAGACGGCGCTTTCAGATCTGTCCCCACAGTTACAGGTACTTATCAACATGGAGACTCGTCAAAAACAGTTGGAAGCAAAGCAAGCAGAGCAGGATGCTGCGCTCGCTGATATGAACCAGCGTCTTACTAACACCTGCGATGTAATTGCGCTGGACAAGACCTCGTGGCGGCAGGACACAAAGCACCTTATCTCTGAAATCGCTGCTACAACTGGCAGCGGATATGATACCATAGGCGATGTATACAAAGAAGTATACAAGTTGGTGGAATCCCGTGCTGGCGTGGCTTTGAAAACACGGCAGACCAATAAGCGCCGACGTATGGCGGAAGAAGGCGTTTGCAAGTCAAAGCGTGATAAGGTCAGCATTGTGGACATCATCGGAGAGGACAAGAAGCTTATCGAAATATTTATCGCTATCGTTAAGGAAATGGCGGTAAAGTACGGTGTTTGTAAGTGAGGTGTGTCAACCATGGCAAGAAAGCCAAACAAGCCGACAGAAACGCCGATGGACATCGTCGCCGGAAACGTTGCCGGGCTGATGCAGCGCAGGAAAGTCACGCCGCTGGAGATGTGCCAGGTGCTTGGATACGCCCAGGTTCGCACACTCAATGCCAGGATGGATGATTCTTCCCTCTTCACCGGTGCGGATCTGAATCACATCTGCCATTTCTTCGGTGTGACGCTGGAGCAACTGGCGCACGATGGAATGCGCTGAAAGGGGGTGAAACCAATGAGCAGTATTATCGCAGAATACCACCAATCCGTAAAAGAACGAAAATACCGCTACTTATTCGTTTACGAATGCCGTAAAGCGGCGGAGATGATCCAGAAAAAGTCCAAGTTTGACTTCCAGGAAATTGTGATGGCTGCGGGTGCCGGATTCCTCAATCACATTGATTACCACTTGCTGTATCAGCATTTGTATCCTGGATCAATCACGCCATATCTGCGTATCGACATGCCTTCCGCAATGATAATTGTGGAATGGTACGCCAAAAAGCGGCCGATTCCGAAAGAATGGGACACAGAACGCCTGGAGAGCAGCGCTGACTACTATACACAAAAAAAGAGGACTGCTCCGCCTGGCAGGGTTACGTGGACGACATCGTAGAAAAGAATCTGGAGCAATACAGAAAGTTTCTGGAAGAAGAAAAAAAAGAAAACAAGAACTTTAACCGCCGGAGAGCCGGCAGAAAGGTATACCATGAACGAAAAAATACTTCGGCATAAAAGCGTACTCGCTTTTGCTGATGCGGCAAAGACAGTTGAGAGGTACGCGGCAAAGAAAGTGGTCGTCCTGACAAGAATGTACGCTGTTTCATTGATCGATAGCTTTATCGCTGCCTCAGATAAAGCTGATAGTTTTTCCAGACGAATCCGAAAACGGGGAGCACATCTTCCGGAATGGGGTCTGCAAATTGCTGTTGTAAACCCATATGCAGAACAGAAAAGAAAGCTTCACGGAATGCTTGTAACAACAGGTGAAATGCTATTTTACGCTCTATATATCTGGCAGCAGGCAGGTGGCACTTTTCAGGAATTGTGCAATCTGTGTAATATCAGTGAAGAATACGGCAGAAAGTCAATGGAAGGTATTGACGGAGATACATTCCCAAGCATTTTGTTTGTATGCGCTCTTGACTACAAGGATACCGGGGATTGGATCGAATGCACACCTGACGCGCCAATGACGATCTGCATCAAAGAGTATATGCTCGACCAATTGATTCATACAAAACACGGCCAACGTGCAGCGCATGAAGCTCTCGGAAAAGTTTTTCCAAATTTAGAAGGACATGCAATATATCGTATTGTAGATAATGAGGGGAACGTTCACTACGTCGACAATGACGGAGCAGAACTGCCGTTGACCGAAAAGTAAGGGGGGCGTGAACATGACGCTCAACGAATTACTGGCCCTACCATTCAGCGCCGCCGACTGCCCGGTGTTGAAACACATTTACGACTGGAACAACACCGTGCCTGATACACTGGAGTCGCTGCCTAACTTACGAAATCGGGTTGCGATCAACGACTTAAAGTCGTATCTGGACAATAAAAACCCCGCACCGGCGGCAACCGGGAACGGGGCTGAAAGATAGTGTAAAATGTTTACGGATACAGTATAGCATAAATCCGAATAAATGTCAAATGGGTGATACATATGATTTTCCCCTGGGAGACTAAAACTCCCATCCGCTGCCCCTACTGCGGCAGCATCGAAAACGACGGCTGCACCTGTAAATGGTGTTGCAATACAATCAATTTTACGGAGGTAAAACACAATGGAACTCACAATGACACTGACAGTCACCCCGGAGCAGGCAGCGGCGATCGCCAACCTGCTGGCGGATACCGAACTCGCAAACCGGACCGTACAAGCCATGCGGTCTAATACACCAGCACCCGCACCCGCAGCCACACCTATTCCGGCGGCTATCCCCCAGCAGAACCCCGCAGCCCCGCAGACAATGCCGACTGCTGCCCCTGTGCAGCCGTCTCCGGCTTCGGCTGCTATGCCTGTGTCTACGGCGGCACCGACACCTGCTGCGGCGCCTGTAGCCCCTTCTGATGCACCGGTGCAGCAGACACCACCGGCAGCTGGCATTCCTACACAGGTACGCACCTATAGCGTGAACGATCTCGCCATCGCCTGCCGTCCCCTGATGGAAGCCGGGAAGCAGCCAGAGCTGCAAGCCTTGCTGACTGAGTTCGGCGCACCGGCAGGACTTGCATCCGTACCAGAAAACCGCCGGTCGGAATTCGCCGGCAGACTGCGGCAGATGGGAGGGCAGATCTGATGCCAGAGGAACACGCATTCCTTTCCGCATCCGGGGCGCATCGCTGGATAAACTGCACCCCGGCTGCCATGCTGGAAAAGCAGGTCCCGGATAATGCCGGCAGCTATGCCGCAGAGGGAACCCTTGCACACAGCCTGGCGGAACTGAAACTGCGGAAACAGTTTGAGATCATGAAACCATCAGATTACAAGCAACAGCTGGCGGCTATCCAGGCGGACAAGCTGTATCAGCCGGAAATGGACGGCTATACCGATACATATGTAGACCACATCCGCAGCCTGTGCATGGCGTTCCCCGCAATGCCCTACGTGGTCATTGAAAAGCGGCTGGATTTCTCCCACATTGTGCCCGGTGGATTTGGCACCGGCGATTGCGTTATTCTGTACGGCGATACCCTGCATATTTGTGACCTAAAATACGGCAAAGGCGTGCCGGTGTCGGCAGAGAATAATCCACAGCTGCGTCTGTATGCCCTGGGTGCGATACATGAGTACAGCCTGCTGTACGACATCAAGGAAGTGCAGATGCACATTATACAGCCACGGCTTGACAATATCTCCACAGATACCCTGACGGCTGATGCATTGCGGCAGTGGGGCGACAGCGTGAAGCCCCTTGCGGAACAAGCTACAAACGGTACCGGTGAATTCCACGCCGGAGACTGGTGCCGGTTCTGCCGGGCAAAGGCACAGTGCCGGGCACGTGCCGTACAGATGCTGGAGATCGGGGAAAAGCGCAATGATACCCTGTTATCCGATGCAGAGATCGGCGAGATTCTCACGGCAGCGCAGTCCCTGCAAAGCTGGGTAAAGTCTCTGGAAGAGTACGCCGAAAAGCAGCTGATCGCCGGCAAGGAGATCCCCGGCTGGAAGCTTGTGGAGGGTAGATCAAACCGGACTATTACGGACACAGAGGCCGCATTCCAGGTGCTGGAGCAGTCCGGGTATGACGAAGCGCTGCTGTACGAACGGAAACCGCTGAATCTGACAGCGCTGGAGAAATTGTGCGGCAAAAAGCATCTGACGGAGCTGATCGGAAACTACATCGTGAAACCGCCTGGGAAGCCTACTGTGGTACCGACTACGGACAAACGCAGACCATACGCAAAGAAGAAATTAGAAGAAATGTTTGGAGGAAAATAATCATGAGTTTAAGTGCAAATCAGTTTACAACCGACAAGGTAAGACTTTCTTACGTTCACCTGAATCAGCCACACAGCAGCGCACCGGATGGCAGCAACCCGAAGTACAGCGTAACTGTGCTGCTGCCGAAGTCTGACGTTGCCACAAAGGCACGTCTGGATGCAGCATATCAGGCAGCAGTCAATGCCGGTGTTGGCGCAAAGTGGAATGGAGTAATGCCGCCGAAGATCGAAAGCCCGGTCTATGACGGCGACGGCGTGCGCCCCAACGGCGATCCCTTTGGTGCTGAGTGCAAGGGCTGCTGGGTATTCACGGCGGGCAACAAACAGCAGGTGCAGATCGTGGATATCAGCCAGAACCCCATTGTCAACCCCAGCGACATCTACAGCGGCATGTATGCCCGTGTATGCGTATCTTTCTATGCTTATAACTTCTCCGGTAAGCGTGGCATTGGCTGCGGTCTGGAGGCGGTGCAGAAGCTGGAGGACGGCGAACCTCTGGGCGGTCACGTGTCCGCAGCGGATGCTTTTGGAGGCGCAAACGCCTATGCCGGTGCAGCTATGCCGGCGGCTGGCGCACCTGCTGTGCAGCCACAGGGATACACCGCACAGGCACCGAATCCCTATGCGGCGCAGTACCAGCAGCCAGCACCAGCACAGCAGTATGCAGCGGTTGACCCGATCACCGGTCAGCCCATCTACGGCGCGTGAGCCGGCATTTAAGCATCGACATCGAAACCTATAGTAGCGTAGATATCACGAAATCCGGACTGTACAAATATGTGCAGTCCGATGATTTCGAGATACTCTTGTTTGCTTACAGTCTGGACGGTGGCGGTGTAGAGATAGTTGATCTGGCGTGCGGGGAGCAGTTACCAGATCAAATTGTACAGGCGATGTTTGACTCCAATGTGCTGAAACATGCATACAACGCAGCATTTGAGTGGTACTGCCTGTCAAAACACTTTAAGGTTGACCCCATACCGTGGTTATCCCAGTGGCGGTGTACGCAGCTGCATGGGCTGTACTGCGGATACACAAAAGGTCTGGCAGCAACCGGAGAAGCCTTAGGATTACCCCAGGAGAAGCGCAAGCTGGATACAGGCAGCGCATTGATACGAACGTTCAGCACGCCACACAAGCCAACGGCAAGAAACCCGACAAACCGGGTTTTACCCCACCACGAACCGGAGAAATGGCAGTTATTCAAGGAATATTGCGTGCAGGATGTTGTGACAGAAATGGAGATTGAACGGCGGTTATCCGCATTCCCTGTGCCGGAACAGGTACAGCGGGAATGGGAGCTTGACCAGCGCATCAATGTGGCTGGTGTTCGATTGGATATGGATATGGTTGACGGCGCAATTGCGATTGCAGAATCCGTTACAGAAACTTTGATGCAGGAGGCAAGGGGCTTGACCGGACTGGAAAATCCGAACTCTGTTGGGCAGCTGAAAGAATGGGTCAAAGCCCAGACCGGTATCGCCGTCAAATCGTTAGATAAAGAAACGGTTAAAGATATTCTTGCAAAGCCTGATTTGCCCCTAAAAGTGCGGCGTATGCTGGAGCTTCGACAGGAGTTAGGTAAATCGTCGGTCAAGAAATATGAGGCGATGGTAAAAAGTGTGTGCAAAGACGGACGTGTCCGGGGGCTGCTGCGATTCTACGGCGCAAACCGCACAGGTCGATGGGCAGGACAATTCGTGCAAGCACAAAATCTGCCCAGAAACTACATTGAAGATCTAGATCTTGCCCGGCAACTGATAAAAGCACAGGATACAGAGATGATCGCCCTGACCTTCGGCAACGTGCCGGACACGTTGTCCCAGCTGATTCGGACAGCATTCGTTCCGGCGGAGGGAAACAAGTTCGTGGTAGCGGATTTCTCTGCCATTGAAGCACGTGTCATTGCCTGGCTTGCCGGGGAAACCTGGCGGCAAGAGGTATTCCGCACACATGGAAAGATCTACGAAGCGTCAGCATCTGCCATGTTTGGCGTACCCATCGAGAAGATCAAGAAAGGCAATCCAGAATACGCACTGCGGCAGAAAGGCAAGATCGCCGAACTGGCGCTGGGGTACAGTGGAGGTACTCCGGCGATGATCAAAATGGGCGCACTGAAAATGGGTTTGCAGGAAAACGAATTACAGGACATCGTCGATCGGTGGAGAGCATCCAACCCCAACATAAAAAGGTTGTGGACAAAGTTCAATCAAGCTGCGATTCAGACAGTGAAAAACTTTACGCCGGTAGGCGTGAACGGCTGCATATTCCGCCGGGAGGGGGATTTTGCAACAGGACAAGATTTCCTGACAGTGCAGCTGCCGTCCGGGAGAAAACTGTTTTATGTTCATCCATACATCGGGAAAAATCGGTTTGACAGTGACAGTGTTCATTATTTTGGTGTGGGAAAAGATAACAAAAAATTAGTAGACCTGGAGACCTATGGCGGCAAGCTGACGGAGAACATTGTACAAGCGATTGCAAGAGACTGTCTGGCGGTGACGCTCCAGCGGCTGGAGGATGCCGGTTATCAGACAGTGATGCATATCCATGATGAGGCGGTGATCGACTGCCCGGCAGAACGTGCGGATTTGGATGCAGCGTGTGAACTCATGCGGCAGCCGATTCCATGGGCACCGGGGCTGATTCTCAATGCCGCCGGATTCGTGGGAGATTATTACAAGAAAGACTAGGAGGATAACGATGAATTACAATAAATTTTACCGGGAACTGCTGAAAGTGGTTATGAAAGACCTGGAACAGCCGAAGGAACACCGCAAGCCGACAGCGATGTATTCCCTGTCAGGCGATGGGAAACGTATTATGCTCACCTACAACGGGATCTTTGGCTTGATTACAGATCAGGATAAGGTGCCTATTGACATGGGTAGGCTCGGGCATTCAATTACACTTTACAAGAATAACGCTGCGTGGGAATCCGGGGCAGAAGCCATACACCTGACGGATAAGCGGATCGCAAGAGGCAATGATCTGATTGCCGTGTTCGATGATGATAGCCGTGTAAATGCAAAGTTCCTGTCCTTCTTCCCGGACGATGCGACCTTTGCACGGAACGGTTGCACTGTATTTGTTTACGATGGCGGAGAATGGTGCGGCGTGATCATGTGTGTGACATGTGTATGAGAAAAGATGATGGTAAACGAGGAAGATAATGGGGGTGTAGAAAATGGCAGGCCTTAATGACTGGAGCAGATTTTGTGATTACCATCAACACGAAGGAGCGTGCACAACTAGTTGCCCACTATACAAAAAACATTGCGTAATGCATTGGGAGTTTAGTGATGAATCATATGATCAATACGGGTACTACGGCCTACCTGACTATGTTAGGGTGGCTGTAGATGTAATCGGGCCAATCATCGACAAATGGTGTGCTGAGCATCCACAGAAAACTTATGCGCAGGATTTTCTGGAGAAGTTCCCGAATGCGCCGAGTTGTGACGGTATACCGTATGCAAACGCTTGTGACATATACAGGTTTAGCAATGGCCATTGCGATAAAATGGGCGGAAATTGTAAAAAGTGCTGGAACGAGGTGATGCCGGATGCGTAAATACATCATCATGCTAATGGCACTCGCCGTCTTTATGTTGTGGATCGGCTGGCGCACTGCGGATGTGGTGTGCGGCTAAAAATGCAAACAGGTGATACAGAATGCAAAATGATAGAAGAATTACCATAACCATCGGCAGCAGCCGGAAAGCCACCCAGTGGAACGCCCAGCAGATGCTGTGGTCAGAGCTTGTGGCGAAGCTTGCAACGCCGATGCGTGGCACAGAGACACTGGAGGAATATCTGAAGCTGTCGAAGCCTAAGCAGGACAGCCTGAAGGACGTGGGCGGTTTCGTTGCCGGTACGCTGGAGGGTAAGCAGCGCAAGGCGTCCGCAGTGGTCGGCAGAGATGTTGTTACACTGGATATGGATAGCATTGCCCCTGGCGGCACGCAGGAGGTCTTACGGCGCATTGACGGCTTAAACTGCACCTACTGTGTCTACTCCACCCGGAAGCACAGCGAAGCGGCGCCACGTTTGCGTGTGCTGATCCCCCTGTCCCGGACGTGTACAGCGGATGAATACGAGCCGATCGCACGGAAGCTGGCGGAATTCGCTGGAATGAAACAGTGCGACCAGACAACCTTCGAAGCGTCACGGCTCATGTACTGGCCGTCCTGCTGCGCTGACAGTACTTATATCTATACCTACAGCGACAAGTATTTTGCGGATACGGACGGCATTCTGGGCATGTATGCCGACTGGCGTGACGTGAAGCAGTGGCCGGGGCTGACAGCACCAAAAATCCCACGTGGCACAAAACAGGCAGACCCAACGGAGAAGCATGGCGTGGTAGGCGCATTCTGCCGAATCTATGACGTGTACAAGGTTATTGCAGAAATCCTGCCGGACAAGTACATCGTATGTGATACCGGTGACCGTTATACCTATGCCGGCGGTACGACAACAGGCGGTGCGGTGGTCTATGAGGGCGGAAAGTTCCTGTTCTCCCATCACGCACATGACCCGGCAGGCGGCAAGCTGTGCAACGCATTTGACCTGATGCGGCTACATCTGTTCGGCGACAAGGACGACGACGCAAAGCCAGATACGCCGACAAACAAGCTGCCGTCTTATACGGCGGCGTGTGAATATGCGGTTAAGGATGCTGGTGTGGCGCAGCTGATGATGCAGGAACAGTATGCCGTCGCTACAGCGGCATTTGGTACAGCTGTACCGGCAGATAATGCAGACTGGATGCAGCTGCTGGAGGTGGATAGCAATGGAAAATCACGGAAAACAACGGACAACATCCTGATTATCCTGGAAAACGACCCGGGTTTAAAAGGTAAATTTGTCTTTGAGGAATTTTCCAACCGGATCCTTTGCATGGGCGCTTTGCCCTGGGATAATAACCCAGAGACTCGGGATTGGAAAGATAACGATGACGCAGGACTGCGGTACTATCTTGAAAAGGTGTACACAATTACAGGGAAAGCAAGAGTAGACGATGCAATGAGTGTTTGCTGTCACCGGAATAAGATCAATGCCGTACAGGATTACTTGCGAGGACTGCCGGAATGGGACGGTACACCCAGAGTGGAAACCTTATTCATCGAGTATCTGGGTGCGGCAGACTGTATATACACCCGGGCAGTGGCAAGGACGTCCCTGACAGCTGCTGTGGCACGTGCGATGCTGCCCGGTGTCAAGTACGACTATATGCCGGTTCTGGCTGGTCCTCAGGGGCTGGGAAAGTCCACGCTGCTGCGGCTGCTGGCACCGAAATGGTTCAACGACAGCCTGACCACATTTGACGGTAAGGACGCCTACGAAACCATTCAGGGTTCCTGGATCATGGAACTGGCGGAACTAGTGGGCATGTCCAAGGCGGACGACAACAAGATCAAGCAGTTTTTATCCAAGCAGGAAGATATTTTCCGGGAACCCTATGGACGGCGCACCGGGCGATACCCCAGGCGTTGCGTTTTCTTCGGAACGACCAACGAAGAAGAATTCCTGAGAGATCACACGGGAAACCGCCGGTTCTGGCCAGTGGAATGCGGCGTGCAAATGCCGATGAAAAGCGTATTCACGGAGTTGGCAGAGAATGTACCGCAGATCTGGGCGGAAGCGCTGGTCATGTGGCGGAACGGCGAAAAGTTGTATCTGCCGCCGGAGCTGGAGGCATACGCAAAGCAGGCACAGGAAGAACACAGCGAGCACAGCGCAAAGGAAGGCATCATCCGGGACTTCCTGAACCGGGATATTCCTGTGGACTGGGAAAAGCGGTCTTTGGGTGATCGCAAGATGTACTGGTCGGGAGAGTTCGCCAACGACAGGGCAAGGCCGGAGCTGAAACGCCGGGAACGTGTATGTGCTGTTGAGATCTGGTGTGAGGCATTCGGCGGCGAAATCCGCTATTTCAAGCGATCGGATGCGGCAGAGATCAATGCAATTCTTGCAAGGATTCCCGGGTGGGTGAAGTGTAAGTCCAACATCCGGTTTGGCAACGTTTACGGCGCACAAAAGGGTTTTATCAGACTGCAACTATCTGAAAAAGCGCAACCTGTGAACGAAAAATAAATAGTTGCATAGTTGCATTCAAGTTGCGCCTGTAGTTGCATAAAAAATCACGTAAATAAGCCAATATATTATATATTGCAACTATGCAACTTTTATTATATATAAAAATATAAAATAGGGTAAATAGGGGGTTATATAGAAATATATAACATACCTAATACGCCTGATGTATATGTGTATACGTGCGTATATACGGAAGTTTACACCGACGAAAGCGAGGATTGATATGGACGATGAAAAACAAGTGGAGCGCTATCTTTGCCAGTGTGTGCAGCGTGTCGGCGGCAAAGCGTACAAGTGGACATCGCCGGGCTGCTGCGGCGTACCTGACCGCCTGGTATTTCTTCCAGGGGGTGCGATCATCCCGGTAGAAACGAAAGCGCCGGAGCGCAAGGGCAATTTATCCAAGGCGCAGCGGCTGCAAATGATGCGGCTGGCAGAAATGGGCACAATGGTCTATGTGCTGAGTACACGAGAGGAGGTGGACAGGTTCATGCAAAAGCAAATCGCAAAGTATGGACTGACGGAATGAGTAGAATAGAAATGTATTGCGATTTTTGTGGCGTGGAGATATACAGGTATCCTTCGCAGATAAAAAGGCATAATTTTTGCAGTAGAAAATGCCTTGGCGATTTTTCATCAAAACTGAAAAATCCAGAGAAGTATGACGAACTAAAGGATTTATCCGGTGCTTCTGAAAATATGAAGCGCATAAACGGGCGCTTAAATAAACACAGAATGACACTGAGCGTCAGACTTAAAATTAGAAATGCGCATCTTAATTCAGGCGAATCGAAAGCATACGCTAAATATTTGGGTGAGGCAGAGCATCGAGTCGTAGCAGAAAAAATAATGGGTCGTAAGCTAGAAAAGGGCGAAGTTGTGCATCATGTAGATGGCAATAAGCGAAACAACAGTCCGGAAAATCTAATGGTGTTTAGTAGCCAACGGGAGCACGCAAAATGGCACGCTGACCACGATGCGAAAGGGGGGATGCCCTCATGATGTTCAAACCGCATCCCTATCAGCAATACTGCATCGACCGGATTATCTCCGATCGGGCGCTGGGATTGTTTTTGGACATGGGTTAGGCCTAGGAAAAACTGTGATCACCCTGACCGCCGTGCAGGAACTGATCTACAACCGGCTGCAGGTTTGCAAGTGCCTGATCATTGCCCCGAAGAAAGTTGCCGAAGCCACCTGGAACACGGAAGCGGCAAAGTGGGATCACTTGAAGCATCTGCGGTTTTCCATGATCCTGGGCAGCACCCAGAAGCGGATCCGGGCGGCGTGCAGTGCAGCAGATATTTACATCACGAACCGGGAGAATGTGGTCTGGCTGGTGGATTATTTCAAAAATGCCTGGCCGTTTGACATGATCGTCATTGACGAAAGCAGCAGCTTCAAATCCAACAAAGCGAAGCGGTTCAAATCCCTGACCTGGATCCGACCACATGTACAGCGGTTGGTGGAGCTGACTGGTACACCGGCGCCAAACAGCATTCAGGACTTGTGGGCGCAGCTGTACTTACTGGATGGCGGCATCCGTCTGGGGCGGACGATCACCGGGTTCCGGGAAATGTATTTCAACAGCAACACCCACGGCGGGCACTTCACCACATACGAAGCCAAAGCGGATGCCCAGAAAGCCATACAGGACAAGATCAGCGACATCTGTATCAGCATGAAAGCCGAGGATTATTTGCAGCTGCCGGAGCTGGTGTACGATACCATTCCGGTACAGCTGGACAGCAAGGCGATGAAGGCATACAAGCAGATGGAAAAGGAAATGCTGTTGGAGATCGATGAAACGACCATTGATGCTGGATCGGCGGCGGCGCTGTCCAACAAGCTGCTGCAGCTTTGCAACGGCGCCGTGTACGACGAGAAACGCCGGGCGGTAGAAATCCACACGTGCAAGCTGGAAGCCTTCAGCGAGCTGCTGGAGCAGCTTCACGGGGCGCCGGCGCTGGTGTTCTACAATTTCCAGCATGATATGTCTAGGATCATCAACCTTCTGGCGAAGTCCGGGGTGCGTGTCCGGGTGCTGCAAAACGCAAAGGATGCTGCCGACTGGAACGCCCGGCAGATTGACATCCTGTTGGCGCATCCGGCATCCTGCGCATACGGACTGAATCTACAGCAGGGCGGAAACCACGTGATTTGGTTCGGGCTGAACTGGTCCCTGGAGCTGTACCAGCAGGCTAACAAACGGCTGCATCGTCAGGGGCAGACGGCTACGGTCTTTGTACACCAGCTTGCAGTGACCGGCACCCGGGATGAGGATGTTCTGGCGGCGTTACAGGACAAGAACGCCACGCAGGACGACCTGATCGACAGCCTGAAAGCGAGAATACGCAAAGCCAAGGAGGAATTGAAGTGACGAAAGATGATCTTATAAACTGCCGGAAAGCAGCTGAAAAGCTGCACAAGCTACAGCATGAACTTGTCGTAATGAGAAAAAGTGCTGGTTCACTTCGCGGCGTTACATATTCCGATATGCCTCGAGAGAGAGGCGAGCCACTTTCACCGGAACAAGCGCACGTGGAAAGGTGCGAGGAAAAATATACGGAGATCAGAGCCGCAGAAGTTGCTTGGCAATGGAGAAAAAATCTAATCGTTAAGGAAATGCGAGAATGCGGATTGACAAGACTGCAAAAAGAATTGATCTCAGGTTATTACATCTATGGTTTGAGAGACTGGGATACTGTAAACAAGAGATGCGGTGTTAATCTGGAACAGTCAAAATATCAAGTACGGCTTGCACTTGAAAAACTTTTCAAAAGCACTTGACTTTCACCATCAACATGTGGTAAAATAGTATTATCAGATATTATGCCAGTCGGTAACTGCCGGCTGGCTTTTTTTATGCTCAAACGGAGGTGAGGACGGTGAAGCATTATGCTGACAGAGCAACGTAAACGATTCGTAGAAGAATATGTCAAACTCAGATGC
>NZ_DXUU01000013.1 GCF_019417665.1 Ruminococcus sp. | reverse complement strand
AGAAAAGATGCAAGCAAGATGCGTGCGAAAAGATGCTGAACAGGCTCTTATGCAACAAATAATAGGAGGTAATTTTTATGAAAAGAAGTAAATGGATGGGCATTGCAGTTGCCGTTGCTATGCTGGCAAGCTCTATGTCTGCGCTGTCTGTCAGCGCAGCGGACGAGGTTCTCATGGGTGATATCGACAATGACGGCTATCTCACAGGACATGATACCGCCATGCTGTCCCGGTATCTCTTGGACGACACCTATACCCTGACAGAAGACCAGCTGTCCCGGGCGGACATCACCGGAGATGGTCTCATTGATGAAGCGGACGTCACCTGGATCCAGGTCAATGAGGAATATACACTGGGAGATTATGATCTGGATGGATATGCATCATCTCATGACGCTTATGAGGCGATGGTGCATGTTTATGAAGGAACAGTAGAGGAAATGACGCCACTGCAATTCAACCTATTGGATGTGGATGCAAACGGCTATATTTCTTACATGGATGCGCAGGGCATTATAACATTTTACGCTCAGAGAACGGTGGGGCTTGGTTCGTTCTGCGGTGAACCGTTCTGCTACTACTATCACTATGAAGAAGGCAGTTTTGGGTCAAGTTTTACCTTAGGTGATGTGGACAATGACGGTGTTGTCACTGACCACGATGCTCTTCTGGCAGCAAAGGGCGGTTTTCAGAGAGATGACCCAACCGGATGGTATACACTGCAGAGTGACGTAAACTTTGACGGCAAGATCGACCAGGCAGATGCCGACTGGATTCACGAGCACGCAGAATATGGCATCGGCGAACTGCGCAAAGATGGTACACTGGGCGATTCCGATGCCGCTTATATGGCACTACAGATCTATGCCACTGAATCCGTAGGAAAAAAGCTTGAGATCGTACCCGAAAAAACATATGATAGCGTTCTCGTTGAAGGACAAACAACATGTAAAATCGGCGAATTGGACTATAACCTGCTGGATGCCAACGCTGACGGCAAAGTCGACACGATAGATGCTCAGCTGCTGCTGACTTCTACGGTATATATCAGCGTAGGACGTTCCTATGAGTCTGTTTATCAAGATGTTATGCTTTCCCAATAAAGCATACTAGTATAAATGAAAAATGAGAGAAACTGTTTCGTGAAAACCGCCGGCGGTACTTTTGGGTATCGCCGGCGGTTTTTGTTATCATTCTGCATAGTGGGCTTTCAAGGTGCATATACTCTATTGCGATTCATAAGGCAACATCGCACAAAAAACGCTTTACGATATTGCCATATAAACACGAAAGGATCTGATCCCATGGGAAAGACTGCCGCATCTGCACAGCTGCCGGAACTGACCGACACGCAGACACCTGTTGTTGCCCTTGCCGGAATGCCCAATGTGGGAAAATCCACGGTATTCAATGCCCTGACGGGTCTGCACCAGCACACCGGCAACTGGGCAGGAAAAACGGTGGCAAGCGCCGTGGGAGTCACCATCTGCGGCGGTCGTCCGGTGACGCTGGTAGATTTACCGGGAACTTATTCTCTCCGAGCACGCTCCGCAGAAGAAGCTGTGGCACGGGATTTTCTCTGCTTCGACGAGCCGGATGCTGCTGTGGTGGTTTGCGATGCGACCTGTCTGGAACGTGGGCTGACGCTTCTGCTCCAGGTTCTGGAGACCACTCCCCGTGTACTGCTCTGCGTGAATCTCTTGGACGAAGCCGAAAGCCGTGGGATCTCCGTCGATCTGAAACAGCTGGAACAACTGCTGGGGATTCCTGTGGCAGGGGTCACAGCACGAAACGGCATGGGACTGGACCGTTTGAAATGCAAGCTGGATGCACTGCTGCTGGGAGAATTTCCAGACCCGATACCTCAGTCTCTTCCAGAAGAAATTTCCGCTGTCATGCAGCCTGTTCTGGACGCTTTGCCGTCAGATCTCCACGGATTGCCGCCGGACTGGACGGCGCTGCGGCTTTTAGAACCAGAACCGGAACTGCACGCACAGATCGCCGCTCACACGGGGCTTTCCCTGGAGGAAGAACCCCTTTCCGCCGCATTACAACATGCCCACGAAACAATTTCCGCCGAAGCCTTTGCTGACAAAGTCATTGCCGCCATTGTCACCCGAAGCGAAGCCATTGCTGCCGCTGTTGTCACTGCACCGGAAAACTCCAGCCAACGTGACCGCCGCATAGACCGCATTCTCACTGGACGGCTGGGATTTCCCATTATGCTGGTGCTTCTCGGACTGATCCTGTGGATCACCATCGTGGGAGCAAACTATCCCTCCGCTTGGCTTTCCGCCGGATTTGCCCAGCTGAAAGAGGGATTCTCCTGGCTGCTGGAAACCATACATACGCCGGGCTGGCTGTACAGTCTGCTCATCGACGGCATATATACCGTGCTGACCTGGGTCATCTCCGTCATGCTGCCGCCCATGGCGATTTTCTTTCCCCTGTTTACGCTGCTGGAGGATTTCGGCTATCTGCCCCGTGTGGCGTTCAATCTCGACAAACGATTTCAGCGTGCCTGCGCCTGTGGAAAGCAGAGTCTTACGATGTGCATGGGCTTCGGCTGCAATGCCGCCGGCGTCACTGGCTGCCGCATCATTGATTCCCCCAGGGAACGGCTCATTGCCATTCTGACCAACAATTTTGTGCCCTGCAACGGACGTTTCCCCACTATGATCACCTGTATCACGCTCTTTTTCGCTGTGGGCAGCGGCTTCGGAAAAACGCTTACTTCTGCCGCAATGCTGCTGGGCATGATCGTACTGGGCATTCTTGTCACCCTGGGCGTTTCCTGGATTCTCTCCCACACCATACTCCGGGGCGTGCCGTCCTCCTTTACTCTGGAATTGCCGCCCTATCGAAAGCCCCAGATCGGACGTGTGCTGGTACGCTCCATCCTGGATCGCACTCTGTTTGTTCTGGGCAGAGCCTGTATGGTAGCCGCGCCTGCCGGCGCCCTGCTGTGGATACTGGCAAACTGCCGTATCGGCGGCGATAATCTCCTGACCATTCTCTCCGGTTTTCTGGATACACCGGGAAAATGGCTGGGTATGGATGGGGTCATCCTTCTCGCCTTCCTGCTGGGATTTCCGGCAAATGAGATCGTCCTGCCCATTGCCCTCATGTGCTATACCTCCGGCACGACGCTCACCGAAACCAGCGATATGACCCAGCTGTACACCATTCTGACAGATCACGGCTGGACATGGCTCACAGCACTGTGCGTACTGCTGTTCATTCTGTTCCATTTTCCCTGTTCCACCACCTGCCTGACGATTTTAAAAGAAACCAAAAGTTGGAAATGGGCAGCGGCGGCGTTCTGTATTCCCACACTGGTGGGCATTCTGTTTTGTTTTCTGATCACACTGATCTCCCGTGTGCTGACCTGTATATTCTGACGGAATCCGGGCAAACTATGTGCAAGCGGCAAAATAACACCATGCCGCTCCGGTACCGGCATGAAACAAGCAGTCTCCGACCGCACACAGAGGCTGTTTCATGAGGTACTGCCATGTGCGGAGAAACGGAGACTATGATGTCTAACCAGAACAACCAGAACCAGAACAATCAGCAGAATCAGAACCGGAACAACCAGCAGAACCAGAACCGTCAGCAGCAGCAGAATCAGCAGAAGCAGAACCGCAACGATCAGAACTGCCGCAACAACGAAAACAGATAACATTTGCTGAATCAAGGCAATATCATGCAAAGCCGTTAGGCGTTCTTTGTGCGGTGTTGTCTTATGTAAAAACGCCCCTGCCGCTTCGTGCCTTAACACGAAATGACAGAGGCGTTTTTCATGCAAACGAACAACGCTTTCGAACCTGCTCCCCTGCACACCAGCAGCTGCATTCTGAGGGATTACAGGCCGCATCGCTGCATCCGGCGAGGTGCGGCGAAAAGAGCGTTTCCGCAACCCGATGTATGCAGCTGTGCCGTATATGCGCCCATAAGAATCGCTTTACCGGTGTTCAGTTGATCCAAACAAGTTCATAACCCGGCAGCCTGGCAAACGGCACATTCCAGACTGCCTTTTACCGCTGCATCGCTCGCAGTTAGTACTTATTTGTACTATAAAATACATTATATACCCAAATTGTGATAAAGTCAATAGTACCGAATAGTACTATTTTTATTTTTATGATTTATTACAAAAAAGGAGTTGGGAATTTGTGTATTTTCGACGGTTGCGTGATCTCCGGGAAGACCGGGATATGAATCAAACCAAAGTGGCAGCGCTTCTGCACACCAGCCAGACGGTATATTCCCGGTACGAACGAGGCTATCAGACGATCCCGGTGGAGCATTTGATCATCCTGGCAGATTTTTACGGCGTCTCAGTGGACTATATTCTGGATCGGACAAATGACAGAGAACTGCATAAATAATGCGAATCCGCAAAAACTTACGCATTCGTCTGCACAGCATCATACAATTCGCTTTTCCGGTATCCTGTTTCAGCGGCAACGATTTTACATGCCTGGGTCAGTTTCTGTCCGTCCTGCACCAATTGCTGTACCCGTGTCACTGCTTCTTCCAGAGAGACCGTCTCCGGTTTTGCCGGAGACGCACCAGCTACCACCAGAACGAATTCACCCCGGGGCGGTATCTGAGCATAATACGCCATGGCTTCTGCCAGGGTAGTACGCCGCACCTCCTCGTGAAGCTTTGTCAGTTCCCGACAGAGGGAGATTTCCCGGTCTTCTCCGAAATATTTCGCCATATCCGCCAATGTGCGGCACAGCTTATGGGGGGCTTCATAGAAAATCATCGTTCTGGTCTCCTGCCGCAGCTGCTCCAAATGTGCCCCACGCTGGTTCTGATTCACCGAGAGAAATCCCTCAAAAGTAAATCGTGCTGTATGCTGTCCAGAGATCGCCAGAGCGGCGATGGCTGCCGAAGGACCTGGGACGACTTCCATAGGAATGCCCTGCTCATGACAGAGCTTTACCAGCGGTTCCCCGGGGTCGGAAATACACGGCATTCCAGCATCTGTCACCACACCACAGGATTCTCCGGCGAGGATACGGTCTGCAATGCTCTGCGCCACTGACTGACCGCTGTGCTCGTGATAGCTGACTGCCGGCGTGTGAATGTCATAGTGAGACAGCAGTTTTCGGGTCACACGGGTGTCCTCTGCGGCAATGAAATCCACCTCTTTCAGCAGCCGGAGCTGGCGCATAGTAATATCTTCCAGATTCCCGATAGGCGTGCCAATAATATATAATGTACCGCTCATTTGCGAAATCTCCTTTCTTTTCATAAGAAAATGGTGTCGCCGTTCCTAGGGCTTGTTTGAAAAATAGCTATGTTCGAAAAAATGCACAGAAATTACTGTATGTTAGGAGAGAATACGCAGGCAGGCTGCCGCCTGACAAGGATTTTCGACGACACAGACAGTGATTTATGGGCGTTTTGACGAATGTACGGATTTTTCAAACAAGACCTAGAGAAACACTGATTCATTTCGTTTCCTCTGCCAGATTACTGATCCATACACCCTTGCGGATAAGCACATAGCCCACCAGTACCTTCACCAGATCTGCCGCCTGCACAATGGCATACACAGCAAAAATGGGTAAAGGTGTCAGATAGCAAAGCGCCAGCGCCGCCGGCACAGGCAAAAGCCAGGTGTACACGCTGTCAAAGAGGAACGTGATCAGGGTCTTTCCGCCAGAACGCAGCGTGAAATACAAGGCATTCAAAAATCCCTGCACGGGGAAAAACAGAGCGGTGATAATAATGAACCACTGCCCGTACCACCGGACCTGATCTGTGGTCTCATACAGCTTTGGAAATACGCCAGAAACGGCAATGAGAATCACAGTCAGCCCCAGAGAGACCGCACCGGTAAACCACATGAGACTGAACGAATCCTTTTTCGCCTTTTCATACTGGGATGCGCCCAAAGTCTGCCCGATGAGAATGCCCACGGCGGAGCCCAATGCCACAAATACCACGTTCAGCAGATTGCAGATGGCATTGGAAATATTCAGCCCTGCCACGATCTCCAGTCCCCGGATGGAATAGCATTGGGTCAATGCCGCAATGCCCCCAGCCCACAGAAACTCATTGAAGAAGATGGGCAAACTTTTCCGGATCATTTTCCCGGCAAGCGCCTTCGGAATCAAAAGGGTACGGTAAGCGCCCTGCAAAAAGACGTGTTTTTTTCGGGAAAGCTGCGCCCAGATGATCACAATGCACATTTCCACGACACGTGCCAGCACTGTTGCAATCGCCGCACCACGAACGCCAAGCTTCGGCATACCACAGTTGCCGTAAATCAACAAATAGTTGAACACCACGTCCACTACGACGGACACAATGCCCGCTGTCATGGGCTTTACGCTGTTACCAGTTTCCCGAAGGCTGCTGGCATAGATCTGAGTGAACACAAAAGGCAACAGCCCCAGAAGCATGATGTGCAAATATTCCTTAGCATACTTCATGGTCAGCACCGGGTCGATGGATGCGCTCTCTCCATGGAGATACAGCCCGACGAGACTTTCTCCGCCCAGGAGAAATATCCCCAGTCCGACAGCAAGGCAAAAACCACAGATCCAGTGTTTGATACGGAAGGTGTTCTGAAACCCCTCCAGGTTTTTCTGTCCGTAAAACTGTGCGCCATAAATGCCCGGTCCGGACAAGCCGCCGAAAATGGCGAGATTAAATACAAAAATCAACTGTCCCACAATAGAAACAGCTGTCATGGCTTCTGTGCCCAGACTTCCCACCATGACATTGTCCACAAGGCTCACCATATTTGTGATGCCATTCTGGATCATCATGGGAACTGCCAACGCCAGCGCACGTTTATAGATAGGATTTTTCATTACGTTATCCTCCTCTTGTTGTCACTGTATTGCCGTCTCCTATAATGCGCAGAGGCAGCACATTCAAAAAAGGTTTTCCACCACTTCTGCCCTCCAAAAGAAAGAGCCACGGCGCAGATTCCGGAGATTTCGCCACAAATTGCAGACGTTTCGGTTCAATGCCGCTGCGCCGCATGGCATCTATGACATCTGCAAGGCGTTCCGGACGGTTGCAAATGCAGAGCTTTCCGCCAAATCTCAGAAGTTTTTTTGCCGCTGCACACACATCATAGATATTGCACAGGATCTCATGGCGTGCGATCTTCTGCGCTGTCAACTGACTTTCCAGCCCTGCCTGATACGCCTTATAGGGCGGATTGCAGGTCACCAGATCCAACTGCCCCAGAGGTGCGTCCTCCCAGAGTTGTTTCAGATCGGCACAGATGGGATGTATTTGCGACTGCACAGCCGTGCTTGCGGCAATGCCCTGACGCATTTGCGCAATGGCTTCCGGCTGGATATCCACGGCGAAGATCTCCTGGGGCGGTTCTTTTCGCTGCATGAGCATGGGAATAATGCCACAGCCTGTCCCCAGGTCGCAGACACGATCTTTCCGACGATAGCCGGAGAATTCTGCCAGCAATACAGCATCTGTGCCGAAACGATGCAGCTGGCTGGTGCAGACAGTCAGCCCGTCAGAAATTTGTTCGAGGGATTGGGGTGGCATGGGATTCACTGACATAACGTATCCTTTCCATCCAGCCACAACGCCGGATTGCTGTCAATATATGTCCAGATCTGCTGATATTCGTGTTCATTACAGATGATGTGATCGTAGAAAGATTTTTGCCAGACCGGATATCCGATTTGTTTGGACACCCATCGTTTCATTTGACCGACCACCGTTGAAATTGTAGGGGCGGATATTATCCGCCCGAACTCATCTGGCATCATTAAAATGATCATATGTACATGATTGGGCATAACGCAATATTTATCAATTTCAACATTCGAATAATAATGTGGGATATTCCTGATTGCATCATTGACAAAATTACCATATACCGATAATTGCACCGTATTTTGCGGGCGGATAATATCCGCCCCTACATTATCTGCCCAAAACATACATGTATGTCCTGCGGTACATATAGTAATAAAATACGCCCCACATGTGGCATAATCATATCCCACCAGACGGTTTGGCTTTCGTTTCGCCAATTCCATTGCGTTTCCCCCATCTTACCGGAAAATATCCTGCATTTCCAGCAGATCTGTCACTGTTACCGTTGCCGTGGCACGCATTGCCTGCCAGTCGCTGTCACTCACCGGGTCATATACGCCCACAGTGAAAAACCCGGCGGCTTTGGCAGTTTCCACACAGTGGAGAGAATCCTCTGCCACGGCGATCTGCCGCCTGCCCAGGTGCAGCCGCCCGGCGGCTTCCCGGAAGATCTGGGGCTGTGTCTTTGGTGCGCCCACTTCCTGCTCAGTCAGCAAAAATTGGATACGTTCCCATAATCCCAGCCGTTTCAGCGCCGCCTGTGCCAGTTCCCCATAGGTTGCCGTTGCTACGCCGTAAACGATACCCTTTTTATCCAGCCAGTCCAGCAGTTCCGGCACATGAGGCTTCAGCTGCAAGCGCTGGTAATATTCCTCTTCCACCATATCCGAAACCTGCTGTGCCAGCTGCTCTGGTGTACAAGACAAGGAAAAGCGTTCCACAAAATAGTGAGAAGATTCTTCAATGGACATCCTTCGCACCACCTGGGTAATATCCGGCGGCACTTCCCGGTCATAATGCTCCAGGATCTGACGGTCCACCTGTGACCACACGCCAGTGGAATCCAACAGCGTGCCGTCCAGATCAAAGATCACGCCTTGAATGGTGTTATGTTCCATAAGGGAGTCCTTTCTTTTGAAATTAGGTCTGAATAAGCAACAGCGGTCGGCGAATCACGCCCACCGCTGCTTTGTATCCAAGGCAACACCGCACAAAGACCGCCTGACGGCTTTGCACGGTATTGCCCTATGAAAACGTTCACTTATACCATAGTAAATCTCGGCTGATTGTCACGTGCTGTGCCGGTGAAGATAGACTTCGGCATTGCCCAAACGCTGCCGTCTGCTTCCTTGCGGTAAACGACCAGTTCTTCCTGTGTCTCCGCATGGCAAACAGAGGTCTGGAGCAGTACGCAAATAGAACCATCCAGCAAATCACGATAGCGTGCACCCTCTTCCAGACGGGTCGGCTCCGGAATAGAGATCGCCTCTTCCACTGTCTCAATGTTGTTGACAATGTCATCCTCTACCAGGATCATCTGGGAGAACGGTGCCAGACGAATATAAGCGCCGCCATTCTGTACTTCCACCGGTTGACCGCTGATAACATCCACCAGAGACGGCACATTGGTGCCAAAACGGAACTCGCTGGGGTTCTCATCCAGGTTCAATGCCACGTAGACAGTTCTGCCGTCCTGTTCCTTGGCAAAGAGCAGCTGCTGGTTGCGTACTTCCACTGTCCGGTATGCACCGGTTCGCAGTGCCGGATATGCCCGGTAAATTCTACCCAGCTTCACCAGATGGCGGTACAGATCCAGATTACCGCTGCGGTTCAGCTCGTCCAGTTCCAGACATGGACGCAGACCATCATCGGAATTGTTCTCGTGACGGCCCATAACACCGTATTCGCTGCCGTAGTAAATGGATGGAATGCCCGGCATACCATACAACAGCGTATAGCACAAAGGCAAATAACGCTGATCCACCAGGGTGCTGGCAAGACGGTTCACATCGTGGTTGTCCACAAAGTTATACAGTGCTGTACCCTGATAGATGCCGCCGTTGCCGAACTGACGATTGATGCTATAGTTGATCTCAAAATAGTTTTTATCGTTATGAGAAGAATAGATTCCCTTGTAGCACTCATAGTTGGTCACGCTGTCCAGCATTTCCGGGTTTGCCCAACGCTTGTAGTCGCCATGAATGATCTCACCCATGAGCCAGAATTCCGGATTGCGCTCCTTACAGAATTTATGTATCCGGCGGAAGAAATCGAAGTCCACACAGTCTGCCGCATCAAAGCGAATGCCGTCAATGTGAAACTCGTCCATCCACATACCCACAGCATCGATGAGATAATCGCACACGTGCCAATTTTTCAGGTTCAGCTTTACCAGATTGTAATAGCCGTTCCAGCCCTCATACCAGAAGGGATCGCCGCAAGGACTCTGACCGCCGAAGTTCAGACCTGCGAACCAATCGCAGTACTCCGAAGCCTGTCCCTTTTCCTGAACATCCTTGAATGCCCAGAAATCCCGTCCCACGTGGTTGAACACCCCGTCCAGGATGATGCGGATGCCATTCTTGTGCAGCTCGTCACAAATATGTGCAAACATCTCATTGGTGCCCAGTCTGCGGTCAATGATACGATAGTCTGTGGTGTCATAGCCATGCTCTACAGATTCGAACACCGGACCGAAATAGAGCGCATCTACGCCCAGTTCTTTCAGATGCGAGATCCAGTCCAGCACCTTTTCCAGCCGGTTCACCGGCTCGCCGCCCTCGTTGTGCTTCGGCGCACCACAGAAGCCCAGGGGATAGATGTGATACATCACAGCATTTTCATACCAACTCATTGTTTTTTCCTCCAACCGTTCTTAATTTGATCCTTCTAAATAATACGATGCCTCCATATCAGCGACGCTCACGGCCAATGCCAGGGGGAACATTTCCAGCGCTCTTCCCACACTGTTCTTGTCCTCATTTCCGGAAAAGCCCATGTGATAGCGGATAGCAAACGCCTCCTCCCGGGTCAGCCGCATAAAGCCCTGGATCATGTACACGGATTTTTCTCCGTGCCCATAGGGCAGTGTATCCCGGATGGTATAATAGGGCACACGTTCCCAGACACCCTGTTCGTTTTTGGCGTTGCGATAATCCACCGCATAAAAATTCACCTTGCAGATGTCATGCAGCAGTGCCGTCACCGCAATGGTCTCCGACGTATAATCCATACCATACAATTCCCGTGTTCGGGGACGTGCCAGATAATCTTTCAGGCACTCGTACACATTCAGGCTATGTTCCACCAGGCCGCCCTCATAGGCGCCGTGAAAGCGTGTACTGGATGGTGCTGTGAAAAAGTCACTGGCATCAGAATCCAGCCACTCCAGCAGCCGGCCTGCGCCCCGACGTGTAATGTTTTCCTGATAAACGGCAATGAATTCTTCCCGTTTGGTCATACTGCGCACCTCCTCTGCCGTATCATTATATCATATTTTCACAGAATTGGCAAGTATGCTTCGATAAAAGTTTGTAAACAAAGGGGATCGGGGGTTATTTCCGGAGCATTTGCCCGTAACGCCTCTGTGAACATTCAGCAGGTGAACAAAGTTCGCCCCTACTACATTGTGACGCTTAAAACTTTACTTTTTATTTGGAAATCAGAAGCGTAGGGCGGAGGCTTGCTCCCTCCGGATTTATCTGAAACCTTCAATTATGAAAAACGCAGCGAAAATTTCCACATCAAAAAATCATCCCAGAATTATTTCCACACTTCTCCCAAACTTTCCACCGTGTTTTCCACAACTTGTGGAAAACAAAAAGTGCCCTTTTCTCGTATATTCCACCAATAAAGTAACAATCATTGCACATTTTGCAATTTTTTAATGACAAAATAATTGCTGACAGTGCTTTTTGTGTAACCGTTTTGTCACTACTTATCCCGGAATTGTGGAAAACTCTGTTGAAATGTTGGGGAAATACTGCGGAAGAATTTGACGATATTTGTAAAACGCCCGAAAATCCGCATATTATAGCACCGTGGAAATGTGGAAAGGGAATAATTTTAGAAATGTTGGAAAGACTAAGGAAGCAGAACTTCTGCAAACCAGCATGCGAGGTGAATACAATGAAAAGAACCTATCGATATCTGGCACTGCCCGCAGCATTGCTGCTGACGGCTGCCATGCTGACCGGCTGCGGCGGCACAAACAATGATTCCAACGGAAACAATACCACAAGTACTGTCACTGAGGAAAACAAAAACAACACGCATACCGAAACCAACATCGTCGACAATAATACTGACAACAACGGCAACGGTGTTGTCGGCGATGTTGTCACCGATGTAGAAAACGGCGCACGTGACATCGTGACAGGCGCTGGCAATGTGGTCAAAGATGCCGGTGACGCTGCCGGTGACGTAGTCAAGGATGCCGGCGATGCCGTAGGCGATGTTCTCGGCGGCGAAGAACACTCCAAAACTGAGACTACCACACACACCGAGAAAAAAAATCAGAACAACAGATAACAACACGATGCTTTGGCAGGTTCCCTCCTGCCCTACGTGAAAAAACCTACCGGATACCATATGGTATGAGGTAGGTTTTTTGTTTATGCAGTTTGTGTGAATTATTGCTGGTCAAACTTACGCTTGAGCTTTTCGAAGAAATTCTGGCGCTTCACCTGGTTTTTTTCCTCCAGGGAATCATCAAATTCCTTCAGCAATTCTTTCTGGTGCTTTGTCAGTTTTTTGGGCACTTCTACCACAACAGTCACATATTGATCGCCGTAGGATTCTCTGCCCAGATACTTCACGCCCTCGCCACGGAGACGGAACTTCGTACCGCTCTGAGTGCCCTCAGGAATGTCGTATTCCACTTTGCCCTTGATAGTAGGTACTGTGACCTTGTCACCCAGAACTGCCTGAGCGTAGGTAATAGGGATCTCGCAGTAAATATCATTGCCGTTCCGGGTGAACAACTCGTGTGCACGCACGGTAACAGAAACGTTCAGATCACCGCAGCTGCCGCCATTGACACCTGCATCGCCCTGTCCGCTGACACGGAGCACCTGCCCGTTGTCAATGCCTGCAGGGACTTTCAACTCAATATCTGTCGTGGTACGGAATCGTCCGCTGCCCCGGCATTTGCTGCACGGATTGGTAACGATCTTGCCCTTACCGCCGCAGCGAGAGCAGACCTTTGTGGTGGAGATCACGCCAAAGGGTGTCCGTTGGTTCACACGGACAGAACCCTGACCGTTACATTCCGAACATGTGGTGGTCGTCGTATTGGCATCCGAACCGGAACCGCCGCACTGGTCGCATTTCACCATATGGGTGACACGCATTTTTTTCTTGACACCCTTACATGCCTCCATGAAGTCAATGGTAACGCTGCTATTCACATCGCCGCCACGTCTGGGTGCATTGGCATTGGACGCAGCACTTCTGCTGCTGCCGCCAAAACCGCCAAAGCCGCCAAAAATACTGTCGAAAATATCGCCTACATCGCCGAAACCGCCGAAGCCGCCGCCACCGTAGCCGGCACTGCCGCCGTAGTTGGGGTCTACGCCGGCATGACCGAACTGATCATACCGTGCACGCTTTTCTGAATCAGAAAGCACCTCATATGCTTCGTTGATCTCCTTGAATTTATCTGCGGCCTCCTGATCGTCCGGATGCAAATCGGGATGATACTTTCTCGCCATTGTCTTGAACGCCTTTTTGATCTCATCCTCGGACGCACCTTTTTTCAGCCCCAGCACCTCGTAATAATCCCGTTTTTCTGCCATGATATGCCGGCTCCTTTCGTATATACAACGATGCCGGGACAAGCCGAAACCTGCCCCGTCACCGCATCCTTATTTCACGGCGTTTCAGCCGGTTACATTAAACTTCCTTAAAATCAGCGTCAACAACACCATCATCATTTGCGCCGCCGTTATTGCCGCCAGCTGCACCGCCGAAGTCAGCGCCGCCCATATTCGGGTCTGCACCCGGCTGGCCGCCCGTCTGCTGATACATCTTTGAGGACAGTGCATAGAATGCCTGCTGGAGCGCATCGGATTTTTCCTTGATCGCTGCGTTATCGCTGCCGCCCAGTGCGGTTTTCAGATCTGCGATCTTAGCTTCGATATCGGACTTATCTGCCGCATCCACCTTGTCACCAAATTCCTTCAATGCGTTCTCGCACTGGAAGCAAAGGCTCTCTGCGTTGTTCTTGGTGTCCACTTCCTCACGGCGCTTCTTATCCTCTTCGGCATACTGCTCAGCTTCCTTCACAGCCTTGTCGATATCGTCCTTGGACATGTTAGTAGAAGCAGTGATCTTGATATCCTGTTCCTTGCCAGTGCCCAGATCCTTTGCAGTTACGTGTACGATACCGTTCTGGTCGATATCGAAGGTAACTTCGATCTGAGGTACGCCTCTCGGAGCCGGAGCGATGCCGTCCAGACGGAAGGTGCCCAGCTGCTTGTTATCCCGTGCGAACTCACGTTCACCCTGGAGTACATTGATATCTACAGCAGACTGATTATCCGCAGCAGTGGAGAAGATCTGGCTCTTCTTGGTCGGGATCGTGGTATTTCTCTCAATGATCTTGGTGCAGACACCGCCCATGGTCTCCAGACCCAGGGACAGCGGCGTAACATCCAGCAGCAGCAGACCATCCTTGACGTCGCCGCCGAGAACGCCGCCCTGATATGCAGCACCCAGTGCAACACACTCATCCGGGTTGATGCCCTTGAACGGTTCCTTGCCCAGCTTAGAGCGTACCGCTTCCTGTACAGCCGGAATTCTGGAAGAACCGCCGACCATGAGTACCTTGTTCAGATCCGACGGGGACAGACCGCTGTCGGACAGTGCCTGCTGTACCGGACCCATCGTAGCATCCACCAGGTCACGGGTCAGCTCGTTAAACTTCGCCACAGTCAGGTTCATATCCAGATGCTTTGCACCGCTTGCATCTGCTGTAATAAACGGAATATTAATGTTGGTAGTGGTAGTAGAGGACAGCTCGATCTTTGCCTTTTCTGCGGCATCCTTCAAACGCTGTACTGCCATCTTATCATTGGACAAGTCAATGCCCTCAGTCTTCTTGAATTCCTCAACCATCCAGTTGATGATTCTCTGGTCGAAGTCGTCGCCGCCCAAGCGGTTGTTACCAGCTGTTGCCAGTACCTGCTGTACGCCGTCGCCCATTTCAATAATGGAAACATCGAACGTACCGCCGCCCAGGTCATAAACCATAACACGCTGATCATCTTCCTTATCAATGCCATAGGAAAGTGCAGCGGCAGTCGGCTCATTGATGATACGCTTTACTGTCAGACCTGCGATCTGTCCTGCATCCTTGGTTGCCTGACGCTGTGCATCAGTGAAGTATGCCGGAACGGTAATAACTGCTTCTGTCACCGTCTGACCCAGATAAGCTTCTGCATCGGTTTTCAGCTTTTGCAGGATCATAGCGGAAATTTCCTGCGGTGTATACTTCTTGCCGTCAATGTCTACCTTGTAGTCGCTGCCCATGTGACGCTTAATCGAGGAGATGGTGCGATCCGGATTTGCGATTGCCTGGCGCTTTGCCGTCTGACCTACCAGACGCTCACCGGTCTTGGAGAAACCCACAACAGACGGCGTCGTTCTTGCACCCTCTGCGTTAGGGATAACAACGGCATTGCCGCCCTCCATAACTGCGACGCAGGAGTTTGTCGTTCCCAAGTCAATACCAATAATTTTTCCCATAGTAATCTCTTCCTTTCTGTATTTCCCGTTTCAGACGGGGTCATATCAAAAATAGATTGAAATAATTTATATGAACTGTCCTTTCGGGCAGGAGTTTTTGTGCTTGCTATAAGCGGAGTTCTTCACGGAGAGACAGCAGTTCCTCTTCTGTATACGGTGTGATATTCCAGTCTGTATCCGAATGGGATGCTTCCAACGTATAAAGCGTATTGAAATCTCCGGTAATGCCTGCCAGAATACTTTGCATCTGACTAGTTCCATCTGGAAAGGTCATTTCTTCTTCATAAAAGCAGTAGCCAGGACTGGGAGCTGATGTCACGGTTTCGCCCAATTGTTCTATCATAGATGCTGCGCTTTCACAATTCTGATAAGCATACATCACCGTAATGGTAACAAGATCTGTCACTGAATACTCTTCGGCTTTGCAGAACTGATAGACATAGGAATTGTCATAAAGTATGATATACGAAGTTTCCCAGTCTTGTGCCCATGTCTTTGGCGGTGCATACATCGTCAATTCCGGATGATGCTCTGCCATATACGCAGCAAATTCATCGTAAGTGGAAAATTCAACCGATTCATCCGCTTCTACCGCTGATACTTCTGTGTCTGCCGTGGTTTCTGCAACGGTCTCCGCCGTGGTTTCCACTGCCGATTCCGCCGAAGAAGTATCCACCGCAGTCTGTTCCACCTTTCCAAAATCACACCCCGTCATCCATGCCACAGTCAGGAGCATTGCCGCTGTCATGAGCGACGCTGTATGTTTTTTCAAGAACACCCTCCTGACTAAACAGAAACGGCAACCATTGCCGGACGGATGAGCCGGTCGCCCAGCATGTAGCCCTTCTGGAACACCTCGCAGACCTTGTCGCTTTCATACTCGCTGTCGTCCACCTGCTTGATGGCATTGTGCACATTGGGATCAAATGTCTCGCCCAATGCGGCGATTTCCGTAACGCCCAGTTTTTCGAACGCTTTCTGGATCTGGGTGAAGGTCAGCTCCACACCTTTCTTATAATTCTCATCGGTGCAGGGTGCCTCCAGTGCACGCTCAAACGTGTCCATAACACCCAGCAGTTCCTTCACACAGTCCACCTTGGCATCGCCATAGATCTTTTTCTTTTCTTCCGTAGTGCGGTTCCGGTAGTTCTGATATTCTGCCATGAGCCGCAGGTACTGATCTTTCTGATCTGCCAGCTCTGCTTCTTTCTTTTCCAGGGCATCTTTCAGATCTTTTTTCTTCTTCTTTTTGTCATCCTTAGCCGGTTCTTCCTGACATTCCGCTGTTTTTTCAGCAGCCTCTGTTTCCGGTGCCGCTTCTGTTTCCGGTACAGTCTCCTCAGCAGTTTTTTCCTGTTTCAGATCGTCCTTTTCGTTTTCCATCAAAAGCACATCCTTTCCTATTGTTGCTCCGGCTGATCCGGCTTCTGTACGAGTCTGATCTCTTCTGGTTCTTCTTCCGAAATCAGATGCGAGATCTTCTCGGTGAAATATTCAATATATGGAATGATCTTGGCATAATTCAGCCGCATCGGACCAATGACGCCAAGCGAACCGGCAGTGTGATCGCCTTTCTGGTACTTGGATACGATCATGCTGGAATTCCCGATGACAAAATCGTTGCCCTCCTCGCCGAACATGACCTTGATCCCCTGGAAGGAATCATCCAGCAACCCGGACAAATTCTGCTTGTGCATCATAAACTGTGCCACTTCGGCTTTGTCCAACTCTTCACAGGAGAACAGATTCTGCTCACCTGTGACATACAACTCGTTCTTTTGCAGATCCCTGGACATTTCGCAGATACCCTGCACCAAGGGACTCAGGGTCATCATATAAGTGCCCATTGCAGTGACCATCTGCTCCATTTTTTCATCCGACAACTCAGAAACAGAAACACCCTCCAGGTTTTCCTCCATAAAGTGCTTGAAGAAATCCATGTGCTCATGGGTCAGATCAAACTGAAGCCGACAGGCACGATTCTTGATCTTGCCGTCAGATGTAATGAGAAGCACCACATACATCCGTTTTCCAGTCGGAATCACATCCACCTTTGTAATCACAGAATATTTTGGTGCAAAATTAGAAACCACTGTAGCGCATTGGGTGATCTGAGCGAGCGCCGTAGTCGCACTCTGTAAGATCAGATCTTCCGTGAGCTGGGATTCATCCCCCAGCATTTCGTCCAGCCGTTCCCGCTCTTCCTCAGGAAGCGTGCTGCTGACACCGATCTCTTCAATATACATGCGATAACCGCTGAATGTGGGCACACGCCCTGCCGACGTATGGGGCTGTTCCAAATAGCCCAATTCTTCCAGAACTGCCATATCATTGCGGACTGTCGCAGCCGACACGTAAATGTCCGGCAGCTGTGAAATGGTCTTAGAACCCACCGGCTCACCAGTACGAATATATAAATCAACTACCGCCGATAAAATCCGACGTTTCCGAGCATCCACACTGACCATCCTTTCTGGCAGATCCACTTTTCAAGTGTTAGCACTCATTCTATCTGAGTGCTAACACTAATTTACCACGATTTCAGCCAATTGTCAAGGGCGTTTTTTTATTTTCGTGATTTTTCACAATATACCAACAATACAAGAAGTTGCTTTTATCTATTTTTATCTATTTTCTGTCCCACGGGGAAATGTCAGTCAACCAAACAACCTGAAAAATATGGTTGACAAATAACTTGCACTGTGGTATAATCATATTTGTCAACCATTATCATCCTTTGCCGGGTGACAAAAACAAATGAGAAAAGGAGTTGTATCTTATGAAACAACAAACACAAGCCACAGTTCCAACGGAAACAGGCACGCCTGCCTCCCGGAATCAGCATCAAAAGATCGTTGCTATGGTGCAGATCGCACTTTTTGCCGCTATTATGGCAGTCTGCTCCTGGATCCAGATCCCCATGACCGTACCCTTTACATTGCAGACCTTTGCAGTTTTCTGTGCACTGGGTACACTGGGCGGAAAATCCGGCACTATTTCCGTACTGGTATATATTGTCCTGGGTGCAGTAGGCGTCCCCGTTTTTGCCGGTTTTTCCGGCGGTGTGGGCGTACTACTGGGCACTACAGGCGGTTACATTATAGGATTCCTGTTCACAGCGCTGTTATACTGGGCAATCACCCACTTTTTCGGCGAAAAGCTCCCAGTGATGATCATTGCCATGGTACTGGGGCTGCTTGTGTGCTATGCTTTCGGCACTGCATGGTTTATGATCGTCTATACCAATGCCAACGGTGCTGTAGGACTGATTGCCGCTTTGAGCTGGTGCGTATTTCCCTTTATTATTCCCGACCTGGTGAAGATCGCCCTTGCCATCCTCATTGCAAAGCGCATTCCGAAGCGCTTCATCCATCGTGTATAAGCTGCGTCCCCGCCACGGGCTATGCACAGCATTTTTCTGCGGGCACGGCTACAGCGAAGCATTCACAGCAAATATGGCGGAGAAAATCGACAGATTTATGCAGGAAGACCCCTTGATTTCCCTGACAGTGGGTGCTGACTGTATTTGCGAAGCCTGTCCCCATAATTTATCCCAGGAATGCGATGCTGCTGAAAAAGTCGCTGGATATGACCACGCTGTGCTGCGGCTGTGCGGACTGGCGGAGGGGGATGTGCTGCGTTGGAGTGACTTCCAGCAGCTGGTGGAAACATGTATACTCTCCCAGGGCAGACTGGCACAGATCTGCGGCGATTGCAGTTGGTTCTCCATTTGTGATACGAATCTCGAATGAAAATGATGCAATGATTTTATACAGAAAAATAACTAAAATAATAGCCGGGGGCTTTTTGCAAAAAGCGACCGGCTTTTTGCACATCTTATATATATATTTATGTAAAGTGCATAAAATTTGAAATTTAAATTGTTAAGAATAACGAATTTCAATGAAATATATTGACAAATGCTTTTAAATCAATTATAATGTAATTGGCAGGAACCAGTTGAAACATTATTTTTTATACAATCTAATTAAAAAAAGGTGCTTATTTTGAAATTCAAATTTATTGCAAAAGCCATTGTTTCTTGTTGTACGGGTGCAGCCATTTTTTTATCACCGCACATTCCGCTCCAAAGCCATAGTGCCGGGGGATTAAATATAACTGCTTATATGGATTCTACAGACACTGCAGTTTATGGTGTCTCAACCGCATTTCTTTACAGATTTCCTACAATTATATCCCGTACCGAAAATTATTATGCCAGCCAAAACATCAATGTAAATATTGCATTTACATCACAAAATATCTGTGCAACGCCTGCTAGGAACTGCGCAGATAATTCCTCAGATTTCTATAATATTGTACGTAACGGATGCAAATGTGTCACAAACACACAATGTGAAAATGGCAATCGTCATCACAGTAATGCAGAAACTTTTAAAAACTCTTTTGTTTCTCCGACCTCTAGCAATTCTGCCACATGGTTAATCACTGCTTCTTATATCTGTGGGCATAACGGCACCAGCGGCTCGCATCATGGATTAAATGGAGTTACTTGGAGTAGTCAACGAAAAATGGTTACATGTGATTATGATTTCAAAATGCAGGAACAACATCCTGATTATGACCCCTATGTTTTTGCGACAAAAACCGCAGTTCATGAAATTGGTCATTTATACGGAGTTACAGATCACTACACAGTTCTGCCTGATCAATATCCCAACTGCATTTGGGGACTTAACCATAACGTATACGATATTTCAAAAAAATTAACTACATGCACTCGGTGCAAAACAACTTTAAGCAATAACAAAAACAAATATTGAATTGTCAAAAGGAGATGACATTATGAAAAAAGTAACCGTTTGTTTTTTACTCGCTTTTTTATCCATCTGCGCAGGCTGTGGTAACACAGATAGCCCCACATCCAGCACAGCAAAAACAGAACCTACCACCACAGAAATAATATATGAAGAACCTATCACTTATGTGGAATATAATAACTATGACGAATTTGCAGATGCCATGACAGCTGAGCATCCGGGTGTCTCTATATATTTGCCACCGCAGGACAGCATTGCCGGCTGGACATGGGACAATATTATTATGGATGCAGGTTATTATCAATACAATTTCCATGATTCAGAAAATAACCGCACTGTCATGATTCAGATCTGCTTCAACGAACAATATGACACCATTCAGGAACGAATTGACCAGCTAGCGCCTTATTCCTCAGTAGATTCTGAGGTTGTTATTCTGGAAAATGACTATGCCGTGGAGCATTATCCTGAAGATGGTGATTATGCACTGTATGGCTTAACCGGAACAAACAATGTGTTCTATACGCTTGTTGTCTGGAACGATGACGGCAATCTGGACACCAAAGACGATCTCCTTGCGCTCCGAGAGGCATTGGAATTGTAAAAGCAATAACAAAAACGGGTTTTAAAAGGAGATGAGCACATGAAAAAAACATGGGCATTACTATTTGTGTTCACCTGTATTCCAGCAGCTTTTTCCGGCTGTGGTGACACTGTACCGTCAGAATCTGATACAGCAGACAAAACTACCGCTACAGCAACCACAGAAGCTTACTTCGAAGACCCTGTCACCTATTCCACATTTGACAATTACGCCGATTTTTCTGCTGCTATGGCAGAACAGTACCCACACGTACCACTTTACACGCCCCCAGAAAATGCTGCGGCCTCCTGGACATGGGAGAATATGGTCATTGATACCACTTATTACAGTTACAGCTTCTATGACACAGAACGCCAGCGCAGTGTTTTTCTGGAGATCGGCACAACAACACAATACAATGACGTGCAGGAGCAGCTTGATGAACTCAGTCAATATACCATGGGAAACCCCTTCGATGTCATTGAACAGGAATCAGATTATTATATTGCCTGTTACCCCCAGGACGAACAGTACACATTATATGGTATCATGCCGGAATCCAAAACCGATTATACCCTTATGATCTGGAACGATGACGGCAGTCTGGACACCAAAGGCGATCTCCTTGCGCTCCGAGAGGCATTGGGATTATAAAATGAACGAAACCGTCGCTGTACAGTGCACACAGCGGCGGTTTTTATAATACTCCCTTGACATTGATACACAAATAAGCTACAATAAATGACAGAAATTACGATTGAAAAGGAGAGATATCCATGCGCCACCGGACCATTATCCTCTGGAGCATCCTCTATGCCGTTGTCATCATCATCCTCATTCTTGCCATTGTCCTGCCGGACACCCCGGATCGGCGACTGATTTCCAAAGGGATTGTCACACTGGTGAGCCTGACCGCTGCACTGCTGTTCCAAAGACACCGCATCAAACGCCGCAGCGGTAACGGATTTCTGATTCTACAAACCTACCGAAAGGATTACCCAGAATTCCTGAACACGGCATATCAGAACAACCGCCGCAAAAAGGTTTTGGAACAAGCCGTTCTGGATATGCACTGCGACAAATACGAAAAGGCGATCCGCCGGCTGGATCAACTCGCTGCATACGGTGAAAATGCTGCGGATGACCTGATCACCGTGCTGTATTTCCGTGGACTCAGCCACCAGCTATCGGGAAACTATACAGCATGTGCAGCCGACTGGGAAGAGTTACTACGCCTTCGTGCTGCATCCCCCAGAGTATGGGATGAACTGGGAACGACCTACTTCCGGCTGGATCAGACAGATGATGCCATTCGCTGCTATGAATCCTGCCTCCTCTATGATGCAGAATATGTCTCCGCATACGGCAATCTCGCCACGGTATATTACCTGAAAAAACAGGATCCCCAGAAAGCGATCACATATGCAGAACGGGCAATGGAACTGAAACCAGATCTGTACGCCGTTGCCAGCACACTGGCACTTGCCTGGCGTTCTGTAGGCAATGCAGAGAAAAGCGCCTATTATCGTAACCTTTATGCAGCACACAAAACCGCCGAAGATACTGCCGGACTGGATGCCATGCTGGCAAAAATTCCGATGACAAACAATATTGTGTGAACCTACTGCTAGGGAAAACTGGTATTTCCGTGCTCGCCGCACAGAAAATACTTGACAATTCCCCCATTTTCCGGTACAATATAAAGGATATCATTTTTATATAAGGGAGAATGCAAAATGCTGACCAATGAACAGAAAAGCATGGATAAAATCGTAGACCTCTGCAAGTCCCGTGGTTTCGTATACCCCGGCTCGGAAATTTACGGCGGTCTGGCAAACTCGTGGGACTATGGTCCTCTGGGTGTGGAACTGAAAAACAACATCAAAAAGGCATGGTGGAAAAAATTCGTTCAGGAATCCCCCTACAACGTAGGTCTGGACGCTTCTATTCTCATGAATCCGGAAACATGGGTTGCCTCCGGTCACCTGGGCGGCTTCTCCGATCCCCTCATGGACTGTAAGTCCTGCAAGACCAGACACCGTGCGGATAACCTTATTGAAAACTTCGACGGCACCAATCCTGCCGGCTGGACAAACCAGCAGATGATGGATTATATCCGGGAAAAGGGTATCACCTGCCCCAACTGCGGCAAGGCTGATTTCACCGATATCCGTCAGTTTAACCTGATGTTCAAGACCTTCCAAGGCGTTACTGAGGATTCTAAGTCTGAGCTGTATCTCCGTCCGGAAACCGCACAGGGTATTTTCGTCAACTTCGCTAATATCCAGAGAACTACCCGGAAAAAGCTGCCCTTCGGCGTTGCACAGATCGGTAAGTCTTTCCGAAACGAGATCACACCGGGCAACTTTATTTTCCGTGTCCGTGAATTCGAGCAGATGGAACTGGAATTTTTCTGCAAGCCGGATACTGACCTGGAATGGTTCCAGTACTGGAGAGGCTACTGCAAGAACTTCCTGCTGTCCCTGGGCATCAAGGAAGAAAACCTGCGGCTCCGTGACCACGATCCGGAAGAACTGTGCTTCTACTCCAAGGCAACTACTGACTTTGAATACAAGTTCAGCTTCGGCTGGGGCGAACTGTGGGGCGTAGCAGACAGAACCAACTACGACCTGACACAGCACCAGGAACACAGCGGCAAGTCCCTGGAATACTTCGACCCGGAGACCAACACCAAGTACATCCCCTATGTTATCGAGCCGTCCCTGGGCGTAGAGCGTCTGTTCCTGTCCATTGTCACCGAGGCCTATGACGAGGAAGTGGTCGATGCTGAGAAGAACGATACCCGTGTGGTAATGCACTTCCATCCGGCACTGGCACCTTTCAAGGCTGCTGTTCTGCCTTTGTCCAAAAAGCTCAGCGAAAAGGCACAGGAAGTCTATGCACAGCTGGTAAAGCACTTCCCTGTAGATTACGATGAGACTGGTTCCATCGGCAAGCGCTACCGCCGTCAGGATGAGATCGGCACACCGTTCTGCATCACTGTAGACTTTGAGACTGTTGAAAATGACAACTGCGTTACTGTCCGTGATCGTGATACCATGGAACAGGTACGTATGCCCATTGATGAACTGGTAGACTACCTCAACGGCAAGATGGAATTCTAAGACAATTTTTGATATGACACTTTACAGACGTCCTTTGTGAAAGGGCGTCTGTTTTTTATTCCGACAAGAAAAAAGCACCGGGATTCCGGTGCAGAATACTGTCACAGCATTGACAAGCTTGTCACAATTTGCTATAATAAAAACGCAAAGAGAGCATATCCAAGCGGATACATAATACAAATTATGTATGTGTATAGGCGGTCAAATCCAGCTCCCAGCCGTTGTCACGGTTTTGGGAGGTGATGCTATATGACATTTCTGGAAGTATTAGAGCTTCTGAATTTCATTTGCAGAATCATTCAGATCATGCAGCATAGCGACAAACGGAAATAACCGCCCTCAGCGACCAACTTAGGAGCGGTTATTTCAAATCATCCTATTACTTGGAAGCGACCGCCGAAACGATACTGCTCTCTTTGTCTTTATTATATCAGATTTCCGATGTGTTGTCAAGCACGGAGAATTTCTCTTCACAACTTTAGCCTAAATTTTACAAATGCTTTAAGTTCACTCGATATGCTCTAAGCTTTGTTTCTTCAAATTGCATCAAAATCTGATCAATCTCATTTAACAAGTTTGCCTTGTCATGAGGCAGATCTCCATGCAATTTGAACATATTGGAATCACCCAACGCTGCAAAATGCGTCCGTATCTCAAGTGCTTCGATCAACATACGCATTTCTTTCAGTTTCTCTGTTTCACTCTCTTCATGCCAATTTCCTGACTGTATTTCCTGATATAATTCCGATGATGGGTAAATAGTCAACATAGATGCGCCGACAATTTTTGGATGCAGCTGATTGAAAATCTCAGCTGTTCTGGCCACCCCATCCATACTTTTTCCAGCACCATAAATACCGGTCAAATAAAAAAAGTTATATTCCATATTTGCCAGATCTAGCTTATGACATTGTTCTAAAATATCCCTTGACCTATATCCCTTTTGCATAAAATCAAGTGCTTCATCATCGCCTGTTTCAACACCAATAGTAATCCGATCATAGCCGAGCGTTCGTAAAGCTTTCAGTTCTTCCACACTCTTTCCTGTAATGTCGGTAATTCTTGCAAAACAACCAATGCTCCGAAGCCGCTGTAAATATTGTTTTGCAAGATTAGCTATAGTTTTGAGTTTATCTGTGTGTAGAACAAACGGATTTGCCCCCGTTAGAAAGAGTCGTGTGACATCCGGCATATACCGATATATTTCCTGCAAATCTGCTTCAATCTCTTCCATCGGCGACATGCGAAATTGAAAGGGCACATCCTCATAAAGTGTACAGAACTTACATTTATGATGTGTACAGCCCGCTGTGACCTGAATAAGTGCAGACCACGCCTCATATGGTGGCCGCCAGATTGTTCCTGTAAAGTGCATCATTAATTCCTCCTCACAAAAACAGTAAGCTTACCTGTTGTTTTGATTATAGCATTCTAAGTATAAAAATACAAGTACGATTATTTTATATATATACTTTTCTTTTTGATACATAGTATATTTTTCACTGTACATTGACAAAAATACAAATTCTATGTTATAATGTGCCCAGAATGGAGGGAATGTAAATGTCCGAAAATAAGCACTCCGACAAAAAACAAATTGCCCGATGCGAATCTATGAGCCGTTTACAAGCAGTGATCAGCGGCAAATGGAAAATTCTGATTATTTGGTACATAGCCGTATATCAAGTACAGCGTTTCAATGAACTGCAAAAACGGTTGGATGGCATTACGCAATCCACACTAACAAAACAGTTACGTGAATTGGAAGCAGATGGATTTATCCACCGCTGTGTTTATCCACAGGTACCGCCAAAAGTAGAGTATACTCTGACAGAAATGGGAAACAGATTTGTTCCAATTTTAATGCAGATGAAAGAGTGGAGCGATAACAACCTGCTTGAAACAGAGAACCCTATACAAAAAACAATTGCAAACACGTAATTTTTATAATTCATGTTGCAATTCCCGACAAAATACGCTATAATAAAACTAACCTATCAAAAGGAGCGATCTTATGGCACAATACGTCACTGTTACCAGCGATAAAAGCAAAATTGCTGCATTCATCCTCTGTCTCCTGGGCTTCTGCGGTATCGGCGGGCTGCACCGGTTCTATGTGGGAAAAATCGGCACAGGACTGCTCTGGCTGTTGACCGGCGGCTTCTTCGGTATCGGCACCATCGTGGATCTCATCTGCATTCTGCTGGGTTCCTTCCGAGACAACACGGGCACACCTCTGCGGAAATGAAGCGCCCCACTGCGATCGGCATCAGTCTGGCAGCGCCCCTTTGTATTCTCACCATCATACTCTGCCGGAATGGGATCACTGCACTGGCGGAATCCGCAAGCTTTCCCGACTGTACTTTTCACCGGCTGACAGGATATCTCTGTCCAGCATGCGGCAACACCCGTGCAGTCCTGGAGCTGCTTCACGGACACATTTTCCGTTCCCTTGGGTATAATCCCATGATCCTGACTCTGACGACAGTGCTGGCAGTACTTTATGCAGAGACCGTCTGTCTGGCACTAGAAAAACCAGTACGGCTTCTGCCGAGAAGCAACGCACTGTTATTCACCGTAGTGGGAACTGTTCTGGGATACGATATCATCCGGAATTTTTTCCCGTGGATGACCCTTTGTCTCTGATGCAAACACCTGATAGCTATCCCCATGAGATAAACCATACTATTTTTCAATGTTATTTTCAACTTTCTGCACTATACTGGTATCATGGATTATTTTGACCGATTTCTTTCAGAAAGGATGAATCTAATGTACAACCGAAAACTTTTTGCAATTGCTTGTGCTGCAATTCTGCTTGTCTGCAGCGGCTGCGGCAGCAATGACAGCGGTGAAACTGTCACAATGGATGCCGCCAACAGTTACAGTGATGACGCATCGTCTGCTTCCACAGACAAAGACGATTCCAGCACTGATAGCAAGGAAACCACCAAGACCACAACTACCAGTGATACAGATGACAGTTCTGCTACGACAAAATCCACCCAAACGACTGCCGGTACCACTACAAAAAATGCCATCACCACGATTGCGCCCATCTATCAGAACAACAGCCAGCAGAACAACGGCAATGCAGCGAAAGACAATTCCGGCAGCGGCGGCAATTCCTCATCCGGCGGAGCAGCTGCACCTAAAACAACAACTGCCCCGGTGGAAAATCAGACACCGGCTGCCACAACTGCTGCACCTGTGGAAACAGAACCACCGGAAGAAGTGGATGCTACCATTTACATTACCCTGAACGGTTCCGGTGCACAAGTCAGCGACTCGGCTGCGGTTTCCGTCAGCGGCAGTGTGATCACCATTCTCCAGGGCGGCAGATACGAAGTATCCGGCACGCTGAACGATGGACAGATCGTGGTCAATGCGCCCAAAACGGATAAAATTAATCTCCACTTCAACGGTGTAGGCATCACTTGCTCCACTTCTGCGCCCCTTTATATAATAAGTGCCGACACTTGCACTCTCCATCTGGACAGCGGTTCCACCAACTATGTGGAGGATACTGCCGCAAATGCCCTGTCCGCCTGCATTTCCAGCAAGGATGACCTGACCATTAAGGGCGACGGTCAGCTGACGGTTATCGGCAATAAAAAGCATGGCATCAAATCCAGCAATGACGTGAAGATCAAAAATGGCACACTGAATATTTCCGCAGCAGCCACTGGCATTTACGGCGAGGATAGTGTGCAGATCTCCGGCGGCAATACGGTGATCTCTGCCTGCAAGGACGGCATCAAAGCAAGCAATACCACCGAAGCTGAGAAGGGATTTGTGACTATTGAAGCCGGTTATGTGGATGTACAAAACGCCGCCGGGAACGGTATTGAAGCCATTAGCGGCGTCACCATCAGCGGCGGTGCAGTGAATATCCATTCGGTAAAACGATCTGTAAACTGTGATTATCAGTCCATTGCGGATGGATGTTTGTTTGAATATTGATGATTTCAGGGGCGAACGATGTTCGCTCCTTATTTTTTGAAAACATCCGACAGCGATTTTCCGCTATGAAATTCGTCACATTTCAACAGTGCCGCAGGCGGCAATGAAGTTTTTTGATCCAGCAATTTTTCAAAAATGCTGGCGAGGTCCAGGGCGAGAAGCCCTGGTCGCCGCCGCAGCGGCGAAACATCCTGCGCCGTTATTTTCGGCGTGCGGAGAAAAGGGGTGAGAAAAGCGACAGCTTTTCGAGGGGGGAAGCGAACAAGACCGCTTCCCCCTCTTTGTAAACCTTTTTCAGCATGCAAAATTTCAAAAACGTTCCGGTGGAACGTTTTTGACGCATTCAACTTTCGCCGTAGTAAAATACTTATAAAATACCTAAAAACTTGAAAAATATCCGTTGTAAACGTCCCACCGGGACGTTTACAAAATTATACTTGTTGAAATGTCTTTACAAGGAGGGGCGGTCTTGTTCGCCCCTCCTCGAAAAAGCTGCCGCTTTTTCTCACCACTCTCTCCGTAGCGCAAAAGAATGCGCCGGGGTGTTTCGCCGCCTGCGGGCGGCGACCAGGGCTTTCGCAGCCCTGGATCTGCGCCAGCTGGGCTCAGCTGAACCAGCTTGATGAGCAACTTTTTTCCGAACAGAAACAAAACTGCTCCTTTTTTCCTGTTAATACAACAAAAAACCGCCTTCCCACACCGGAAAAGCGGATTTTTTTATATTTCATGATTATGCCGTTTGGAGATCTTCAACCGGTTCATGGCACGGTTCAGTGCCGCTTGGGTATGATAATACTGCATAATACTCTGCCGGTGGAGCAGCCGTTCCTTGGCACGCTCCGCTGCCTCTGCGGCACGCTTGGCATCGATCTCTTCGGGCAGCTCAATCGCATCCCCCAAAATCAGCACATAATCCCGGCGGATCTCCACAAAGCCCTCACTAATGGCGGCATAATGCCACACACCGTCCACCTGATATTTCAGTTCTCCAGGACTGACCACCGTTACCATAGACACATGCCCCGGTAAAATGCCCACCAAGCCGTCCATGGTCGGGAATACCAGATGTTCAGACGGTCCTACATAGAACGGACGATCTGCCGCCAGGATCTCCAACATAAATGTATTTTCCATGATACATCCCTCACGATTCCTTCATGGTCTGTGCCTTCGCAATTGCCTCATCAATGGTTCCCACATTAAAGAACGCATTTTCCGGCAGTTCATCCATTGCACCTTCCACAATCATCTTGAATCCGCGGATGGTCTCCTTCAGCGGCACATATTTACCCGGCGTACCGGTAAATACCTCTGCCACATGGAAGGGCTGAGACAGGAACTTCTGAAGCTTACGGGCACGATAAACTGCAATCTTATCATCCTCATCCAGTTCTTCCATACCCAAAATGGCAATGATATCCTGCAATTCCTTGTACCGCTGCAATAGTTCCTGTACCTCTCGTGCCACACGGTAGTGCTCTTCGCCTACCACATCCGGCTCCAGAATACGGGAAGTGGACTCCAGCGGATCCACCGCGGGATAAATACCCTGCTCCACGATCTTACGGGACAGTACCGTAGTGGCATCCAGATGGGCAAATGTCGTTGCCGGTGCCGGGTCTGTCAGGTCATCTGCCGGCACGTAAACTGCCTGTACAGAAGTAATGGAACCGTTTCTGGTGGAAGTGATACGCTCCTGCAATTCGCCCACTTCGTTTGCCAAAGTCGGCTGATAACCAACGGCAGAGGGCATACGTCCCAGCAGCGCTGAAACCTCCGAACCTGCCTGTACATAACGGAAAATATTGTCAATGAACAGCAGCACATCCTGATGCTTTTCGTCACGGAAATATTCCGCCATGGTCAGACCAGTCTGCGCCACACGCATACGGGATCCGGGGGGCTCATTCATCTGACCGAATACCAGGGCAGTCTTTTCAATAACGCCGGATTCCTTCATTTCGTTCCACAGGTCGTTACCCTCACGGGAACGCTCACCTACACCGGTGAAAATCGAATAACCGCCATGCTCTGTGGCAACGTTGTGGATCAGTTCCTGGATCAGGACTGTTTTTCCCACACCTGCGCCGCCGAACAGACCGACCTTACCACCCTTTGCATACGGTGCCAGCAGGTCAATGACCTTGATGCCGGTTTCCAGAATTTCCACTACCGGGCTCTGATCCCGGAAGGAAGGTGCGGCACGGTGGATGGGCCAGTGATCCTGTGCATCTACCTCACCTGCCTCATCAATGGCTTCGCCCAGTACGTTGAACATTCTGCCCAGGGTCGCTGTGCCCACGGGAACGGTAATGCACGAACCGGTGGCGGTAACTTCCATATCCTTGGCAAAGCCCTCCGTAGACGAAAGGCTGATACAGCGGACAATCCCGTTGCCCATATGCTGCGCCACTTCCATGACACAGGTTTTTCCGCCGTTATCTACAGTGAGCGCATCCTTGATCATGGGAAGCTTTCCCGGAAAAGCCACATCAATAACCGGCCCTAAAACCTGTACGATCTTTCCTTTTTCCATACAATTGTCCTTTCTAGCGGCGGCTTCGCCCTCTAAAAATTTTTGCTTTCTTGTATGCTGATAAATGAATATTTGCCTAATCAATCGGGACATTTGTAGGGGCGGATATCATCCACTCGCAGATTTGACATTTGCAAACGGAATCACAGACGAACAATGTTCGCCCCTACAGTCTGCCTTACAGTTCCGCAGAACCTGCGCCGCTGACAACTTCGGTGATCTCCTGTGTGATCTCCGCCTGACGTGCCCGATTATACTGAAGCGACAGCGCCTGAAGCATATCCTTTGCACTGGTGGTAGCGGAATCCATAGCGGACATTCTCGCCTGCTGTTCGCTGCAGAAGGATTCTACCATAGCACCATAGATCAGACCCTTCATAAAGTTGGGGGTCAGATGTTCCATTACAATATTGGGGGTGGGAAGAAATTCTGCCTCGTGGTGCCGTACTACCTCGCCCTCTGTCTGCACAAAATGTTCGGCATCCAGGGGCAGCAATTGTAAGATCTTTGGCTCATAGGCAATGGAGGAAACCATATCTGTAAAGATAATATACAGATCATCCAACTTTTCCTCGTCAAAGGCTTTCAGCATCTGCTCCGCAATACGGCGGGCACGGTACAGAGTCGGATTCTGGGGCGTATACACAAATTCCGGATCTACATCCAACTCTCCGGCACGTGCTTTCCGCTGGAAGTACATGCGTCCCACATTGCCCATAATATACAGGCTGCTGTGCTTGCTGGACGCCATCCGTTCCTCAGTCATCTTAATGATATTGTGATTATAGGAACCGCACATGCCCTTATCTGCGGTAATGACAATATAACCCACCTTGCGGTCTTCTGGTGCGATATGCTCACGCCGATCGAAATAACGCATGTCAATATCTTCCGGTGCACGGGACAAAATACTTCGCATGGCATAAACCAGTTTGTTGAAATAGGGCTGGGTCGCTGCCAGGTCTTTCTTTGCCTTCTTGAGCTTTGAAGAAGAGATCAGATACATGGCGTTGGTGATCTTCATGATATCATTGATGCTCTTGATCCGATCCCGGATTTCACGCATGTTGCCCATATCAGTTCACCTGCTTCTTATAGGTGCGAACCAGATCCAGCAGCTGTTCCAGATGTGCATCGGACAGCTGTCCTGTCTTTTTGAGTGCGGATACCACATCTGCGCCGTTTGCCTCCACATAGTTGGTGAGACCCTCACGGAATCCGCGGAGATCGCTCAGTGCCACATCATCCAGCAGCTTGTGGGAAGCGGCTGCCAGGATAACAACTTCCCTCCACATGGCAAGGGGATGATAGAGAGGCTGCTTCAGCAGTGCCATCAGCACGTGACCATGATCCAGCATTGCCTGTGTAGCAGGATCCAGATCGGAACTGAACTGGGTAAATACTTCCATTTCCCGGAACTGTGCCAATTCCACACGCATCTGACCGGCAACCTTTTTCATTGCCTTTGTCTGTGCAGCGCCGCCGACACGAGATACCGACAGACCCACGTTTACTGCCGGACGCATACCAGCGTTGAACAATTCGCTCTCCAGGAAGATCTGTCCATCTGTGATAGAAATGACATTTGTCGGAATATAGGCAGAGATATCGCCTGCCTGGGTCTCAATAATGGGCAGGGCTGTGATAGAGCCGCCGCCGTGGGCATCGTCCAATCGGCAGGAACGCTCCAACAGACGGGAATGCAAATAGAATACATCTCCCGGATATGCCTCACGCCCCGGCGGACGGTGGAGCAGCAAGGACATGGCACGATATGCCACAGCATGCTTGGACAAATCATCATAGACAATGAGCACGTCCTTGCCCTGGCTCATGAAATACTCTGCAATTGCCGTGCCTGCATAGGGTGCGATATACTGCACCGGTGCAGGGTCGCTGGCAGAAGCGGACATCACAATGGTATATTCCATTGCGCCGTTCTTTTTCAGGGTAGAAACGATCTTTGCAACTGTCGAAGACTTCTGTCCGATGGCAACATAAATGCAAATCACGTCCTGTCCTTTTTGGTTTATGATCGTGTCTACAGCAATAGAAGTTTTACCCGTCTGGCGGTCGCCGATGATCAGCTCACGCTGTCCCCGTCCGATAGGGAACATGGCATCAATAGAGAGAATACCAGTCTGAAGGGGCACGGTAACAGATTTCCGCTGTGCCACACCTGGGGCTTCATGCTCAATGGGGAAATAGTCCTCTGCTGTCAGCGGTGCACCGCCATCAATAGGCGCTCCTAATGCATCCACGACTCTCCCAACCATCTGCTGACAAACGCCAATGCCGGCACGCTTTCCGGTACGAACTACAGAAGTACCCTCTGTGATGCCATAATCGCTGCCGAGCAAAACAACACCAATGGTCTTGGTTTCCAGATTCTGTACGATACCTCGTATGCCAGTCTCAAACTCTACCAGCTCTCCGTACATGGCATGCTGCATACCGAATACCGTGGCAATGCCGTCGCCCACACGGACAACTGTACCAGTCTCCTGTACGCCGGACTTCCGATCAAAGTCCTCGATCTCGCTTTTTAAAACAGATATAATCTCACTTGCATTTATGGTACTCATGTCTTACCCTCACCTCCGTATCAGGCTCTTCCGCATGGACTTCATGGAAGAACACACGCTTCTGTCATACGTTTCATCTCCCACATGCAAGACAAAGCCTCCCAGCAGTGCCGGATTCTGCCGCAGCTCCAGCTGCACCTCCGGCTTGCTGGTTTTTGCGCAGATCATCTGCTTCATCGCCGACAGCTGCGCATCCGTCAGCGGCGTCACATATTCCAGCACGGCATGGGCACACTGCCTCTGCCGGCGTTCCAGTGCTTCAAATTCCGAAAAAATATCCAACACGCTGTCGATCTGACCGTTGCGGCAGACCACCTTCAGAAATGTCCGCAGTGCTTCGGGAAACACCCGGTCGATGACCCCGAATTTTTCCGTCTCAAGGATCGTGGGGTTAGACAGAGCGTCCATCAGCTGAGGGCATCTTTCAAAAGCATTTCTGGCATCCGGCACCGTCTCCGATGCCGCCGGCAGAGTCAGCAGCACTGTGGCATAGGATGTCACTGCCTGTTTCATTCGCCTGCCCCTTCCTCAGAAAGAAACGCATTTACAAGCTCCCGGTTTGTCTCGTCGTCCAGCTGCTTTTCCATAAGCTTCGACGCCGCTGCCAGTGCCAGATCGGCGATCTCGCCCTGTACACCTTCCAGCGTGCGCTGGCGTTCCCGCTCGATCTCCTTCTGCGCCTCTTTCAGCATCGTATCTGCCTGCTGCTGTGCCTGGGCAGTGATCTCACCGCTCTGCACATGGGCATTCTGTTGTGCCGTCATAATGATCTCTTTTGCTTCCTGCTTGGCATTGCGCAGGGTCTCTTCATAATCGCCCTTGAGCTGTTCTGCCTCTGCGGCATTCTGCTTCGCCTGATCCAAATCTGCCTGCACCATTTGAGCACGTTTTTCCAGAATAGCGTTCACTCTGCCGAACAAGAACTTTTTCAGAAAGAAAAACAGCACCAGGATATTGATCACGGAAAACAATATGGTCCAAATATCAAAATCTAACATATCCACATTCACAGCCTTCTTGCAAGAAAGCCGTGCTCCTTTCTCCTGGATTTTCAGAAAATGCCGTTTCTTACTTCATAATGATCATCATCAGTGCAATGACAAAGCCATAAATTGCAGTAGCCTCTGCCAATGCACAACCCAGCAGCAGCGCCTTATTGATTGCACCTGCCGCCTCCGGCTGTCTGGCGATGGCTTCCGTAGCCTTTGCGGTTGCATGTCCAATCCCAAATCCAGCACCAATTCCGGTTAATACTGCAATAGCAGCTCCAATTGCGACACCCATTTTCTGTTCCTCCTCATACTTACTTCATGATAATCATCATGAGTGCAATAACAAAACCATAAATTGCGGTGGCTTCTGCCAGCGCACAGCCCAGCAGCAATGCCTTATTGATTGCACCTGCCGCCTCCGGCTGTCTGGCGATGGCCTCTGTTGCTTTTGCCGTTGCGTTGCCGATTCCAAATCCTGCACCGATACCAGTCAATACTGCGATAGCAGCTCCGATTGCTGTTCCCATGGTAATTTCCTCCTCATACCATCCAAAATAACTGTTTGAAACGCCGCTATACCTTTTGCGGCAAGGGAGTTTCTTCTTCTGTTTCTATGCCCTCTGCCATAAATAGCGAGGTCAGGAAAACAAAGACATACGCCTGGATCAAACCGTCAAAGACATCAAAATACATACTGAACACCATTGGGGCTATCAATCCACAGACATGTTCGATCAGCTTCATGACAACAAATGCACCCAACACATTGCCAAACAGTCGCATGCAGAGTGAAAGCGGACGAATGGCAAGTTCCATGATATTGATTGGCAGCATGATCGGCATTGGCTTAAGAAATGATTTGAAGAAACCACCCAACCCGCCTCTGGCACGAAATGTTGCCGCTTCGATCAATATGATGCTCATCACTGCAAGGGCTGCCGTCACATTGATGTCCTTTGTGGGCGGTTTGATACCAAACCCGAACATGCCGATCATGTTCGCAATGGCCAAATACAGGAACACCGTGCTCAGATATGGTACATACCGTCTGCCGGCTTTCCCCATATTGCCTTCAAAGAAATCGGTGACCCAGGTAACAGCAAATTCTACCAGTGCTTGTCCCTTTTTCGGGACGATCTCCATCTTTCGGGTCAGAACCAGTACCAGCACCATTACGACTGCCATGATGAACCAGGTGATCACCACAGATTCACTGATGTGAATGGGTCCCAGTAACGGCACGTCAAAGGGACTCGTCCACACAATATTGGTTTGCAGCTGTTCCTGCAGCTCTTCGCCCATTGTCATTTACAACCACCACCTTTTCTTCACGCCCGAAGGAAAATCCGCTGCAAAAAGCAGTTTTTCTCTCTGCTCCGGGACAGCGGCGTTCACGCCGTTGTTTCTATTATTATAAGCCCAGCAGGCAAAAAAGTCAATCCATTTTCCATATGATTTCTATTAGATTATTCTGTCGATTTTTTGTGCTTTTCACAAATTGTCATCACTCTTTTGAAAAATGTTAAGTATCCGACGGATAAATTTAATTTTCAAAAACGCATCTATGGTTGAAGCTTGAAAAGCAACGTTTTTTCGGATTACCTATCAATTTTCACAAGTTTCAAAGTGGGAAACACAGATTTTTTTACAACATAAAAATGCCGAACCTGTATCAACAAGTTCGACATTTTTATGCTTATCACAAAAGCAAAAATTTCAATTCAAAATTATTCAGCCGACGGAAGTGCATTTACCAGATGTACCAAGAACTTCAACAGAATGATCGCATCACTGTTATCCAGGTCACCGCTTGCATTTGTATCTGCATTCAGTCTCTGCTGATCATTCGGCTTCACCTGACCAGCTGCAATCTTATTCAGCAGTACAGCATCTGTGATATCTACTCTGCTATCCAGATTTACATCGCCGTAGAATGCATTGGGATCGCCGCTTACGGTTGTGCCAGTGGTGGTAGTAGTGGTTGTTTCAGAAGATGTTTCTGTTGTTGTCGTAGTAGTTGTTGTGGTCGTTGTTTCAGAAGTGGTTGTGGTTTCCGAGCTGGTAGTCGTTTCGATGTTTCCTCCAGGCAGACCAGAAACTGTAAACTGGATCTCCAGGATCTTTGTCAGTGAAACCTCAGAACCATCGATATCCTTTACAGACGGGTTAGTCCATGTGTTCAGGACATTCCGTCTCAGGCTGACACCGTCATTGCCATAGGTCAGAGAACCATCTGTCGGACCAGTATAAGGAATCTCTACGCCATCCAAAGAAACCTTGTCGATTTTAAATTCAACACCGCAATCCTTGACACGATCACTGCCGTCATAATCTTCCGGCAGGAACTGATATACGTTAATGTCAGAATCCAGGATCAAGCACTCAATAGAACCTGTACCATCGCCCTCCGGAAGCACATAAGATGCAGTATAGCTGCCATTACCAGTAATGGCTACTGGAATAACGCCATCAGAATCTTTATCCCAGAACTGATACGTACCAGCCTGACCAGCAGCCCATACCCAGCCGTAAGGTTCGATATCAATATGGGTAGTTGCAGTAGTTTCCGTTGTGGTTTTAGAAGAATCCGTGGTAGCAGTTGTACCAGAGGTAGTGGTATCTGTAGTGTCGCCGTCTACATAGAAGAAGTTATCAAAGATCAGTGTAACATCTACATAAGACCAATCTACAGTACCGCCGGACGGATCTGTCCAGTCATACCAATGACCGATCTTCAGATAGTCCATATCCATAGGACCTTCATACTTGTTGCCGTCCTCATCTTCTGCAACAGTGGTTGCCGGGATATCTACTGTCGTAACAGATTCGCCGACCACGAAGCTATACGGCTGATATGCCCAGTGATATTCGTCGTTTTCATCCACAATATTGTACTGTACTGCACCGCCGGTACCATAAGAGGACTTATTGCCGGAGATGGTGTAGTTGATTACAACGGAAGAAAGGTTAATGCCCAGATCCTTGTACGGTTTCAGGTCGATAAGCAGGTCACCGCTGGTGGATTCCGGATCTAGAATTTCAGACGCCTGGAAAGTCAAACGATCTGTCTTTTCCTTACCCGGATTGACAGGACCATCATTTGCGATCTTCGTAAAAATCGCCTGAATGTTGCTGTCGAACCAGCTGAGTGACTCACGGTTAAACAGCGTGATCGTTCCGGAATTCGAGTCATCCCATACAATCGGGCAGACACCATCCATATTATATGCTGTAGAAGCAACTGCTTCCAGGAACTTTTCAATGGATTCCTGATCCTTATTATACGGCGTCTTATTGATGCCGTATTTATCCGCATTGCAGACACCGTATTCGCCGATCACAACGCCTACGCCCTTGTCTGTAAACTTTGTTTTCAGCTTGTTGAAATCGTTTTCAAGAACCGTATAATCAGAAGATGTGCCCCATGTCTCACGATGCCCCCAGGAAGATGTGGTATCTGCTACACAGAACGTAGACGGTTCATAATAGTGTACCGATACTGCCAGCATATTGGAGGAATCTGTCGGCATAGAAAAGCTGTCGGACAATGCCTTTGCGGTATTGTTGCTGTCTGCGGTACAGATGAGCAAACGATCGGCATTATTACCGCCGGAAGCACGAACTGTATCCACGAACGCCTGGTTATAAGTCATGGCATCACTTGTGGAGAATCCGACTTCATTCATGCCTTCAAATACCAGATGTTCGTCATAATCCTTAAAATAATCTGCGATCTGAGCCCAGAGCTTCTTAAATTTGTTCAGCTGAGAGGTGTCCTTCTCCCACTCCTCATCATGATGTGTATTGATGATCGCATACATATCGTTATCAATACAATAATTCACAACCTCTTTTACTCTGGCAAGATATTCATCACCAACAGTTCCATCAAAGGCACTCATATTCGCAGTACCGGACTTGCCAGTCATGTCCCACCAGGTGACAGGAATGCGGACAGTGTTGAAACCGGCCTTCTTGATCTCCTTGATCATGGATTCCGTGGTGACCGGGTTGCCCCAGGCGGTCTCGATTTTTGATGGTGTCAGAGAGGAATCCCAGGTGTTGGTGCTGTCCAGAGCATTTCCCAGATTCCAGCCCAGTCCCATATCCTCTACCAGCTCAATGGCGTTCATATCTGCTGCTGTTGCAACAGATACACCAGCAGACAGTGCAGTGGTCATAGACACACCGATGGCTGCCGCAGTTACCGCGCTGAGCAGTTTCTTCATAAACTTCATGGGTATCGAACTCCTTACTTAAAATATTATCTTTATTGTACCACTTTTTGTGCACGCTGTCAATAGATTTTGCCTTCATTGGTTTATATTTTTTGGGGAAAATAGCAAACTGCACAAAATGCGATTTCCACATTTGTACACAATGTTGATAAAAGAGCTGTTACAGGAACAGCAGATTCCCGGTCTACACCGTTTCATCTGACACGAATCCTGCAACAGCTCTTTGCATATGTATCTCCGAATCAATCCTGCGCATTGCCCAGGAATGCCGCACCGATGATACCAGCATCATTGCCCAGTTCTGCAATGACGATCTCCGTATTCTTCTCGGAATTCCGGGTATAAACTTCACGCTTTACGATTTCCTTCATAGGAACCAACAGCGGATCGCCCTCATTGCACACACCGCCGCCGATGCAGAGTACATCCGGCTGGAAGATGTTGATGGTATTGGTGATGCCGGCTGCCAGATACTTGATGTAATCGTCCACAACCTGCTTTGCTGTCGCATCGCCGGCACGCATGTAGTTGAAAGCAGTTCGTGCGGAAATGTGCTCCTCGTTCTTCATAGCACTGTCAGGATTGGCTTCCAATGCCTCCTTGGTCATGCGCACCAGACCAGTTGCGGAAGAGAACACCTCAAAGCAGCCTTTTCTGCCGCAGGTACACTGAGGACCATCTACAGCGATCACAGTATGACCGATCTCTGCACCGCCGAAGTTGGAACCGCTGTAAATTTTGCCGTCGATGACGATACCGCCGCCTACGCCAGTGCCCAGTGTGATGCAGACTGCATTCTTTGCGCCCTTTGCTGCACCGGCAACATATTCGCCGTAAGCTGCTGCATTGGCATCATTTTCAATGAAAGTCGGCTTGCCCAACGCTGTTTCCAGATACTTCACCATAGGTGTATTGTGGAAGCCCAGGTTGTTGGAATACTCAATAATGCCCGTAGCGCTGTTTGCTACACCAGGTGTGCCAACGCCGATCCACTCGATCTGATCCATGGTCAGACCTGCCTTTTCCACAGCCTCCTGAGAGACCTTTGCCATATCTGCGGCGATCTCCTCCGCCGGACGGGGCAGATTGGTCTTGACGCTTGCCTTTGTGAGAATCTCATAGTTCTCGTTTACCACACCAGCAACAATATTCGTTCCGCCCAGATCAATTCCAATGTAATACTTCATAAGTCATATTCCTCCTATTTATTTCAAACGGACAGGCTTGTCCATTCTCGTCACAATAAACTGACAATTCCCGGTAACTTCATACTTCCCCAGTCCTGCCGGGAGCAGTACGCTGTCACCCTTGCTGATTTTCGCTGTACCAGCGGCAGTTTTCAGAACGCCTTCACCAGTCAGCACCAGCAGATGGTGGAATGTCTCTTCGCCTACGGAAAATGCCGTTGTTCCCGACACATTTACCACATCCGAGGCAAAATAATCGCATGCCTCCAGTTTCCGCACTGTACCGCCAGGGATATTCTGTGTCGGATACTGCACAGTCGGTGCCGTGGTGCGAAGATTCGTGACATCCAGCGCCTTTTCCACATGCAGCGGTCTCAGCTTGCCGTCTGCACCTCGTCTGCCGTAGTCATATACTCGATAGGTGGTATTAGAATTTTGCTGGATCTCCGCCAGAAGAATTCCTGCACCGATGGCATGAAGCGTGCCGGAGGGAATAAAATACAACTCCCCAGGCTTCACCTCCACCCGGTTGAGAATTTCCGTCAGGGACTGATTCTCAATACGCCGGGCAAATTCCTCTTTGGAAACCTCCCGGTTTACGCCATAATACAGCGCCGCACCTGGTGTACAGTCCACAATATACCACATTTCCGTCTTGCCCGGTTCACCCTCTGCCGCCATGGCATAGGCATCGTCCGGGTGCACCTGGATGGACAGATCCTGTTTGGCATCAATAAGCTTAATAAGTACCGGAACAGTCTCGCATCCGGCACAATTCGTACCCAAAAAAGCTGTGCCGTATCTGTCCACATATTCCTGTAGATCCAGTCCGGCGTCTGCACCGGAACGCAAAATGCTGCTGCCATCCTTGTGGCACGCCAGTTCCCAGCTTTCTGCAATTTTATCGGCATCACTCACCTTGCCAAACTCTTCCCGCAGACGGTTTCCGCCCCAGAGATAGTCCTTGCAAATGCCCTGTAAAAAAATCGGTTCGATCATATTTGTTGTCCTTTCTGTTGGAATCGTCACCCATCTATTGTCTCAGTCAAGTAATATTTGAGAACACAACTTTCCCATCTCCCAAAAGGCTGCCTGGCAAGCTGGTCCAGCTGAGCACAGCTGGCGCAGGTCCAGGGCTGCGGAAGCCCTGGCGGCGAAACACCCCGGCGCATCCTCTTGCGCCACGGAGAGGGTGGTGAGAAAAAGCGACAGCTTTTTCGAGGCGGGGCGAACAAGACCGCCCCGCCTTGTGAAACCCTTCCAGCAAGTAAAATTTTGAAAACGTCCCAGTGGGACATTTTCAACGAAATCCACTTCCATCTTCACATGCACTAACAAATACCACACACCATATCCAGACATTCCAAGTGTCAAAACGCCCTCAACCCGAACATTTCCCGGAATTCTTCCAGGCTGCCCCGATACACATTCAAATCAATATGCGTTTGATAGCCGTCATATCCCTCCAGCATCCCGGAATCCGTGTACTGCCAGAATGTCCAGTCAGAATACGGCTCATAATAATAGTTGCTGAGCCAGATGGGGTACTCATCAGCGAAATACTTCACATAATTACGGTATGTGTTTGGCGCTGCATAGAGAATGGGCTTCACGCCATAGTGCTCCTCCAGCAAGTCCAGCATTTCCTGCAAATTTTCCTGTGTGGTCTCTCTGTCCGGTTCTGTTTCCAGGGACGGATACAGCTCCACATCAATAACAGGTGGCAGGGTGTTTTCTGTCACCGGCACTGTGCGGATAAAATTTTCCGCCTGCGCCGCACCGCTGTCCTCAAACCGAAAAAAATGGTATGCGCCTACATAAATCGGTGCATCCTTTGCACTTTCCCAGTTCTGCAAAAACTGGGTATCACAGTGATCAACGCCCTCTGTTGCCTTCATAAACGCAAAGGTGATTCCTTGTGACACAAGGGCATCCCAATCCACATTGCCCTGATAATAGGATACATCCACACCACGCACCGGATAGGTCTCTTCATCCGGCACATCCGATGCCTGCCGCCCGGTGCTGGTAAGAAAAATGTGCAGCAGCCTGCCGCCGCCAATTACTGCCCCGGCAATGATGCACACCGCCAGGGTCAGTGTCACAATCCAGCGCAGAATATATTTTCCATAGCGTCTCGTTCTCACTGGACAATATCACCCATTACAATTCCACGTCCATCTGTGGCAAAATATACTCTGCCATAGACATTGCTGTCGCCAGTGATATACTTGGGATTCAGATTACCGAACAGATGCTGGTCATCATTGATGCGTACCCAGTTCTCCCCCTTGTCCTCGGATTTGTAAATACCATAGCCGTTTGTACCGTCATCGCCCTCTGCATAGATCACAGGATAGTTCTTCTCATTCTTCGCCTTGCCGAAGCCGATGCTGTCCACAGTGGACAGAGTCTTTACCGTCTGGAAACTCTCCCCGGCATCCTCAGTATACATAATCAAGGTGGTGCTGGTCAGCCATACATGACCTTCCTTGCCAAAAACAGTGACCGGCTCTGCGGAATCTGCCACCATCTGTCCTGTGGATTCAAAGGTCAGACCGCCGTCCTTGGATACATAAAATAGTCCGTCGCAGGCGGCATAATAAATCTTCGGATTCACACGATCCGCCGTGATCTTTGCGTTATAGCCCAAACCTTCTACGTAGTACCAGGTCTCGCCGAAATCTGTTGTAACATAAGGCGTTCCGGAAACACTGCTGGGCACCCAGATAAAGGAGCTGCCGTCTGCTGCCATTGCCACCTGACCGCCGGCTGCCGGGTCGGGCTTATGCTTCACCGACTCCCAGGTCTTTCCGCCGTCCTTGGTATAGGTTAGCGCAGTGGTCTTTTCCTCGCTGGCATATACTGCAATGTTCGGCTCTAGGAATGCACAGTCGAGGCCTGTGGGCTTACCGTTTTTCATAAAGTGGGCATCGTCCGGACACTTTGTCACATCCATATGGGCAAAACCTGTCAGGTCGCCCATAATGGAGTACAGCTGAGGTGAATCACCGCTTTCGTTTGCCGGCGGTGCGATCATCTTGAACACTGCCGTTTCCTCCAGCCCGTACGCATCAAAGGCGATGTTCACTGATTCTGTGCCGATCTTCGTCATATTGGTAGTGGAATAAATGGTCGCACCAGTACCATACATGACCTCATCAGAATTGAACGGGTTGATATTCACATCTGCAACCCACCAACCGGTCTTTGCCTGATTTTCACCCCGTCCCCAGTCCAGCCAGGATGCCTCAGAGGTGTCCATCTGATAGCCTGTTTCGCCGGTATTATTATGAAACAGACCGCTCCAGGTCTTACCGCCGTCGGTAGTGTAGTACAGGTTATCCCCGTTGTCCGACCACCAGCCCAGAGTGGAAACCACAACGGTATCAGGATTCTGCGCATCTACTGAAATACCGCCAAATCCACCCTGTCTCCCATCGTTCAGATCGGGAGTGATATCCGTAAAGCTGTCCGATGCCGGGTCATAGCAGTACACTGCCCCTGCTGTCGGGGACAGATTAGGGCCACAGTTGTCGGAATATGCCAGATAGAGCTTTCCGTTAGAGGAAAAGCCCGCATGGAGCGGATACATGCCCTTGGCATTTTCCGCCAGAGGTGTCCAGGTGCTGCCGCCGTCAGCGGTTTTATAGATGCACACACCGTCTGTCATGGCAACGCCCACATACATATCCTCAGAAGTGGGGTCGAATTCCACCCACATGATACCAATGCTGTTGCTCTCCTGCTTATAGTTGCCCTTCACCGGGAAAGAAGTCACTTCCTCCCAGTTCTTGCCGTAATCCTCAGTTTTCCAGAGACCGCTGTCCCGAGAACCGAACCATACTTCTTTATTGTTTTTGGGATTGACGCCCATACGCTCGCCGCAGCCTCGACCGGACTGATTGCCGCCGCAGCTGAAGGGTGCGTCAAACCGTGTCCATGTCTCGCCGTAGTCCTCCGATGCAAACAGTGCGCCCGGATCGTTCATATAAGTACCGCCAGCAAAATATACCCGATTGGGTTCCACCGGGTCGGTTGCCATGCTCTCAATGCCGATATAGCTCCACTCGTCAGAGCCGAGGAAATCCGTCAGAGGCACCCAGTTTCCATCCTTCTGACGGCGGTACAAACCGCCGATATCTGTTCTGGCATAGACCAGTCCCTCTTCCGTGGGATTATATTCCATGCCGGTGACATAACCGCCGCCGCCGATGGCGACATTGCCCCAGGTGTAGTCTGCGGATGTACTGTCTTTTCCACCGGTACTGCTGCACCCTGTGCCGCATAGCATGGCTGCGCTGAGCAGCAGCGCCCAGATCTGTGCGCCGAGATGTCCTCGTTTCTTCATATGGATTCCTCCTGTATTGGAATTGCAGGTCTTTTCCTGCAAAAATTCTCTTAATATAATCATACCCGAAAATCGGGAAATAGTCAATATGTGTTTGACAATTCTTTTGAAAAATATTGTGGTTTTGGACAGATCCTTTTTTGGATTCCAGTATACTCTGTATCTGGATATGATTTCTTAGAAATGATCCAGCCGGCGAACGCAGTTGCCCTTAGAGCCTGTTCAGCATCTTCTCGCACGCATCTTGCTTGCATCTTTTCTGGGAGATTTTGCGAAAATACTCGGAAATCCACAAAGGATTTCCTCCGTTTTTCACTTCATCTCCCAAAAAATCTGACTGCGCAATCTGCGCACGCCCAGATACTGAACAGACTCTTACAGTAGTACATATTCACAAATAAAATGTTCTATATTTATGATATTGCACAATTTATTTTTCTTTATATTGACAAATTATCATGTTTATTGTATTCTATAAATAGAAAAAATGTTCCGTTTTCCAGAAAGGAGGAGCTTCATGAAACGTAACAATCATATTCTCATTACTTCAACACTATGCCTATCTATTCTGTCCGGCTGTGCCGGTCAGGCATCATCCACTGAACAGCCTGCGAACGGAGTCATCATGACAATTCCCTCGCCGGAAGTAGAATTTGTAGATTCCGCAGATTCGCTGGATGAATTGATCGCTGCATCAGATCTGATCGCCGAGATCACCGTGGCAGAAACTGATTTCCGCATTTCTTCCACTTCAAAACAGATATACACCAAAATTACACCGGAAATAAAAAAGGTGTATAAAGGCAGCTTTGAAGACGCCGTACTGGAACTGACCGGCGGATATGCCGATTATACGACATATACAGATGCCGTTTCCTATGAACTGGATCCCGAACACACCGAAGATGAACGAAAATCCGCATTGGTTTATGCGGACTGGTGCAACACCTATATCCCCACAGTCGGCGACACCTTGCTCTTTTTCGGGAAATATACCAATGATGACACCTATACACTTACAAACGAATATCAGGGGATGTTCCGCCTGGAGGGAGACCGCTGGACAAATCAGGCATTGATTATCGATGACAAGGGCTGGCAGGAACCGCTGGCAACCGACTTGCTCTCGCTTCCCGGCGCAGAGGCAGCTGTACCAGACGACGCAGACACATTTACCTCTGATGGGATTACCTACAGCAAACCGCAGAGCACCTATGAAACCGTGGTTTCTGTGCCAAAAGAAACGCTGGCGGCATTGATTGATGAAACCTGCGCATAAGTCAACCACACGAAAAAATGAACCCCACAGGGCTGCCACTCTGTGGGGTTCTGCCGTAAATGAAGGCACTTGTATCTTTTCAATAAACTGTGATACTGTAGGGGCGAACTTTGTTCGCCCACTAATTTCCGGAATTACCCACCGGGCGAACGCAGTTCGCCCCTACATTGACACGATTCCATCGGATATCACAAAAAAAATTCACGTACCTGTACAAAAGCTCAGTTCTTCATCTCAAAATGCTCGCCCAACAATTCCTTATTGGCATCCAGAATGGGTTGAATGCACTCTGCTACGAATTCCTCTGTCTGCTGAGAACTGCGTCCGGTGAAGTTTTCCGGCTGCAAAATTGCGTCCAGTTCTTCCTTAGTAATCATAAAGTCGGGATCGTCGAGGATCATATCGCACAGATCGTTCTCCAGACCCTCTTCCTTTACGTGCTTTCCGGCGATCATGGAATATTCCCGGATCTTCTCATGGAGAGCCTGACGGTCGCCGCCCTTCTTAACTGCATCCATCATGATATTTTCCGTTGCCATAAAGGGCAATTCCCGCATAACACGCTGGCGGATCATCTTGGGATAAACCACCAGACCATCGGTGACATTCAGCATGATATTCAGGATCGCATCCACTGCAAGAAATGCTTCCGGCACGGAGACACGCTTGTTTGCGGAGTCATCCAGAGTACGCTCAAACCACTGCGTACCTGCGGTGAATGCCGGGTTCAGGCTGTCGATCATGACATAGCGTGACAGAGATGTGATACGCTCACAGCGCATGGGGTTACGCTTGTATGCCATGGCCGAAGAACCGATCTGGGTCTTTTCGAAGGGCTCTTCCATTTCCTTGAAGCTTTGGAGCAGACGCATATCGTTAGAGAACTTGCTGCAGGACTGAGCAATGCCGCTGAGGGTTGCCAGGATCTGGGAGTCGATCTTTCTGGAATAGGTCTGACCGGAAACCGGCACAACGCCGTCGAAGCCCATTTCCGCTGCGATCTTCTGTTCCAGCGTCTTGACCTTATGGGTATCTCCTTCGAACAGCTCCATAAAGGATGCCTGCGTACCAGTAGTACCCTTAGATCCCAGCAGCTTCAGGTTAGCGATCCGATATTCCAATTCCTGAAAGTCCATGAGCAGCTCGTTCATCCACAGGGTAGCACGCTTGCCCACTGTAGTCAGCTGTGCCGGCTGGAGATGGGTATATGCCAGCGCCGGCATGTCCTTGTATTCCAGGGCAAACTTCGACAGATTTGCCAGAACATTGATGAGTTTCCGGCGAACGATCTGCATGGCATCACGCATAATGATAATATCCGTATTATCACCCACATAGCAGGAGGTTGCCCCCAGGTGAATGATACCCTTTGCATTAGGGCAGACCTGACCATAGGCATATACATGAGACATTACGTCATGGCGGCGGCGTTTTTCCTCTGCTTCAGCAACGTCATAGTCGATGTTGTCAATATTGGCTTCCAGCTCATCCACCTGTGCCTGTGTCACCGGCAGACCCAGTTCCATTTCGGCACGTGCCAATGCCACCCAGAGACGGCGCCAGGTGGTAAATTTCTTATCTGCGGAGAAAACATGCTGCATTTCCTCACTGGCATAGCGAGTGCAGAACGGACTTTCATAGCTTGTGGTATTGCGCATAAACTTGTACCTCTTTCCGATTTTTTCGATTTGGTAAACCAGTGTATATTGGTATTATAACACATTTCGGCAGAGATGGCAAGGGTTTGTGCGTGAATTGGGACGGGTGCAGGGACATTGATCCATTCGTTCCTGCTTAAACCAGAAACGAATGGATCACTACAAGAATAGGTAATTATTTTTTGCTGGATATCAGGAAAGAATTGTATGCAGCAAAAGTGCAAAACCTACAAGGAATTCTCCAAACTGCAATAGTTCTGACCATGTAACATAGTTTTTCATGTCATCGTCTCCTTTCATTAAAATGTAACTGTAATTATATCATGCCATTATCATGAAATCAACGCCCCAGATTGTAAAATATTTTTTAATGTACATGAGAATAACAGGATGTACTATAATATAAATGTTTTCATGTTGCTTTTTCTCTGAAAAAATGCTATAATTGATTTGTCAGAGTGGCTTTACTCTGCGGATTGAAATATTAACATGTATCTGTGCGAAAGCAAAGTAGAGATACAAGCGTAAGCGGCAGTAAAGGATACCTTTACTGCCGCTTACGCTTGTATCTGAAATAAAATAGCTGTCTAAAAATCACATACAGATTTATTTTTCTTATTTTATCTGTCCCTGCATTCTACCGGAAATCAGCTTTTCACATTGGAAATGTTCCCTTCTGTCAGTTTCAAGAACGACAGTTCCAGCAGTTCTGCACCATTTGTATAAGAATCATGCCAATCATTCAATTTGCGTAAAATTCAACGCATCCCCTTGACAACTGCAAAACAATCCTATATAATATAAGTAACGAGAGCACACCGAAAGGCGGTCAGCTCCCATTTTAGAAATGCTATGAAAATAGCCGCCTAAGTTGGACGCTGGGGCGGCTATTTCCGTTTATTGCTATTTTGCAGAATTATGATAATCTGGCAAACGACACGATTCCTGTAGGGGCGAACATCGTTCGCCCGCAATCGTTGTATTTTCAACCGGGAACACGGGCGACCAATGGTCGCCCCTACATAACACAAAAGCAGTCAAAGCGCACCTGAAAATGCGCCATGACTGCTTTTTTATTTTGCATTACTGCATGGTATAACTCTCCAGATTATACTGTTCCTCCGTCGCCGCAAACAGACTGCCGTCCTCGTAAGCGATCCAGTTATCCCACACGGTAGCGGTATTATACCAGCCATCCAGCAGATACATGGGTCTGCCGCCGGGATTTTCCGCAATGTCCATGTACATCCGGTTGCCGTAGACCTGGGCGTCAAAGCCCCAGCCGTCCACCAGGACATGCATCTGTATCGCAGCCGTAATATTCCCGCAGCCGTTCCGATAACCCACGTTATCCCGGATCACGCAGTCATTGCCCTGAATATCCACAAAGCTGTCTGCATAATTTTCCCCGGACATACCCGTGCCGTCAAAGATGCACTCCGCCACAACAGTACCGGTGGTATATTCCTTGATATCCACATGCTCCGCACCCACATTGGGACCCAGCCGACAGCCCATAATGGTGTTGTAATCGCAGGAATATCCATAGCCCGAGGTGCTTTTGGCACTGCCCACATAGACCGCCTCGCCGTATGCTGGCGTGACAGTTCCCGTGTCGTGGACATAGCAGTCCTCTGCAGTGCAGTAGGAGCTGTCGTCCCGGAAGTGAATGCCCTCAGAGCCGATGTCATACACCTCGCATCGTGTGATGCGGCTGTAATTGGAATTGTCCAGCATAATCCCCTTCTGCCCGGTGCTGATCTTCAAGTCCTGCACCCGCCACCAGTCCCCGGTGAGATAGAGCACATAATGGGATGCCGCATCCGTGCCGCAGAGCAATGCCGGATGTTCCGGGTCAGCACTGCGAATGGTAATGGGCTGTTCCGCCGTACCCTCCGCCCTGGTATAGAACAGGGAGCCTTTGGGACCGGCAGATTCGCTCAGCTGATAGATGCCCTCCGCCAGGACAATATCATCGCCCGGCTGTGCATCCGCCAGTGCCTGAAGCAGCTGGTCGATATCCGACACTTCCACAAGCCGAACTGCCCCATCGGGTGCAGCCGTCGTTGTCACCGTTGTTTCTTCGGTAGTTCCGGTGGTTTCCGCTGTAGTTTCCGTAGTAATCTCTGTCGTGATTCCCATTGTGGTTTCTGTAGTATTCGTTTGCGTGGTCACAGCCGCCTGCCGTGCCAGTGCCAGATCAAATCCATTGAGGATGCTGTCGCCATTCTGGTCATAAGAACGATCTGCACTGCCTTTTCCCAGCAGATGAGCAGACAAAACTGCCACTGGTTCTGTCGGTGTATCTGCAAAAGCAGCCCATATAGGAAGTGCTGCGCCAAATAGCACTGCTGTACAGCAAAATCCCAGGAATTTCTTGTTCATACTGTCTCCTCTTCCAGGATCGGGTTCTCTCCCTCTGATAATTTCTTTGCATAAGCAGAAACATTCTGGCAGGTCGTGTCCACATAAGCCAGAAATGCCGCTGCTGCAAGCACCAGCACACCGCCGTGAATATACAGTGCCGCCGCCATAAAGCTATCCGACAGCAGATTTCCCAGCTGCGTCAATGCCGTCATCACTGCCATGAGTGCAAATGCGCCGGCATAAACTGCGCAGAACACTCCGGCGGCACGCTGCCATTGTTCCATGGCATAGAGCCGGTTTCCGTCCGGCGTCACTGCGTTTCCTGCCAGCAGAAAGCGCCACGGCTTTTTTCCAAAAAGCTTCACAGCAAACACCGTATCTGCTGCGGCAAACAGGCTAAACAGCAAAAATGCGATCCAAGAACCCATGTGGTTTTCCTCCTGTTCTTACTTGTTTTGCTTCTCACTGCAAACATTCCACCGGCAATTTTTATTTTCAGACCTCGACTGCCTGGATATCCCAGATATTTTCTGCATAATCCGCAATGGTTCTGTCGGAGCTGAACTTTCCGGCATTGCATACATTGAGCCACTGCTTCTTGGTAAATGCCATGCGGTCACAGTAATCCTGATTGCAGCGAAGCTTTGCCTCCACATAGGATTCCAGATCGCCCAGCAGATAGTAGTGATCCGGTGCGTGCCAACTTGCGCCGTCCAGCAGTGCATAATACAGTTCCCGGAAATCACCGCTGCCGCCATCGGAGAATGTACCGTCAATGAGCGTCTCTACGACCCGGCGGATCTTTTCATTTTCGGCAAAGATCTTCCGGCTGTCGTAGGTAGGCACGATCTTTTCCAGATCCTCCACTCTTGCGCCGAAGATATAGTTGTTCTCCTCGCCTGCCTCCTGGACGATCTCAATATTTGCGCCGTCATAGGTGCCCAGTGTCACAGCACCATTGAGCATCAGCTTCATGTTGCCTGTACCGGATGCTTCTGTGCCGGCAGTGGAGATCTGCTCGGAAACATCTGCCGCAGCCACCAACTTTTCTGCATAGGAAACATTATAGTTGGACACAAAGACCACTTTCAGCTTGTCGGAAACCTCCGGGTCAGAGGAAACCAGCTTGCCCACCTCGTGGATAAACTTGATGATTGCCTTCGCCCGGCGATAGCCCGGCGCAGACTTTGCCCCAAACAGGAATGTGGTAGGCGTAAAGTCCTTGATGCTGCCGTCTTTCAGCCCGAAGTAAATATACAGGATGGAGAATGCATTGAGCAGCTGCCGCTTGTATTCATGAAGCCGCTTGATCTGGATATCAAAAATGGATGCCGGGTTGATCTCCACGCACTCTGCCTTGGCAATATAGGCTGCCAGCTGTTCCTTTTTGGTCTGCTTGATAGAAACAAAGCGCTCCAGCACCGCCTTGTCGTCTGCATACTTTGCCAGCGGCTTCAGCGCATCCAGATTGACTTTCCATTCGTCAGAACCGCAAAGCTCTGTCAGCAGGGCAGACAGTTCCGGGTTGCACAGTGCCAGCCACCGGCGCTGGGTGATACCGTTTGTTTTATTCTGGAATCGTTCCGGATAAATGCTGTACCAATCTTTCAGCACGGAATCCTTCAAAATTTCCGTATGAATTGCCGCAACGCCATTGGTATGTGCGCCCACATAGACCGCCATGTGTGCCATGTGTACCATACCGTTCTGCACCAGCTTCATGGCATCCCGTTTCTCCTTTGCCACGCCCAGGCGGTACATGTCGTTCATGAACTGTTCCTGAATACGCAGAATGATGGCATAGACCTCCGGCAGCAGTTCCTCCACCAGATGGCAGTCCCACTTTTCCAATGCCTCCGGCATAACGGTATGGTTGGTATAGTGGAAGATCTTCTGTGCCATGGCAAATGCCTGCTCAAAGGTATAGCCGTTCTCTGGCATCGTCAGCAAACGGATCAGCTCCGGAATAGAAATCACCGGGTGGGTATCGTTCAGCTGCACCGCCAGCTTGTCTGCCAGATTGTCCAGGGTATCATAGGTTGCCTTATGCTTTTTCAAAATATCCTGCAAGGATGCAGAACAGAAGAAATACTGCTGTTTCAGGCGGAGCTTCTTTCCCTCCCAGGTGTCGTCATTGGGATACAGCACACGGGAGATATCCTCAGCATAAACCGTTTCTGCTGCTGCCTCCAGATACTTCTGGCGGTTGAACAGATCGAAGTCAAAGGTCTGTACCGGTTCTGCCTGCCACAGACGCAGAGTGCCGATATGGTTTGTTTTGCAGCCGATAATGGGCATGTCATAGGGCACGGCACGGACGGTCTGCCCGTTGTATTTTACCAGAACTGCGTCCTCTTCCCGGCGTACCGACCAGGCATCGCCGTATTTCATCCAGTCGTCGGGAACTTCTTTCTGGAAACCGTCCTCGAAGTACTGCTTGAACAGACCGTATTTATAGCGGATGCCATAGCCGTCCAGAGGCAGATTCCGTGTAGCTGCGCTGTCCAGGAAACAAGCCGCAAGCCGTCCCAGACCGCCGTTGCCCAGAGCAGCATCCTCAATGACCTCCAGATCTGCCAGAGAAACGCCCAGTTCTGCAAACGCCTCTTCGGCTTCTTTCATCACATCCAGCACCAGCAGATTGTTATACACAGCACGTCCCACCAGAAATTCCATGGAGAAATAGCAGGCACGGCGTGTTTCTTCGTGTGCCTTAGTGCTCTTTGCCCAGTCCTCTGCAATGGCAGCCATAACGGTCTCTCCCAATGCCTGGTGCAGCTGCTGAGGTGTTGCCGTTTTCGGATCCACGCCATGGAGTGCACTGCAAATGCCATTCTTCATCTGTTCTTTTGTCATCATGATTTCTTCTCCTTTTTTCCCGTTTTCGCAGTCTTTCGTGCTGCCTTTTTGGTTTTCTTCAGCTTCGGTTCTTCTGAGAGCCGATTGTATAATTCATTGAGCTGATAGATTCGCTTTGCCAGCCTTGGGGTAAAATCACTGGTCAGCGTGCGGTACTGCCAGTTGCCGCCGGTGGTAGATGGTGTATTCATGCGTCCCTCCGGACCTGCATCCAGAAAATCCTGCATCTGTGCCACAGCAAGCTTTGCTGTACTGCTCCAGGTGATCCGGAGCATTTCCGCCGGCAGATCTACGGTATTCCGACAATGGAGATAGCGCTTTGCAAAGGCAATGGTTTTTGCCGGCGAACTATGAATCCATCCCCGCAGGGTCATATTATCATGTGTGCCCGTATAGGCAACACAATTTGTGGTAGCATAATTCTGGGGCAGATAGTCACTCTTAGGATCACCGTCAAAGGCAAACTGGGTGACTTTCATGCCCGGATAGCCGCAATCCTCCAGGAGCTTGCGCACCTCCGGCGTCACAAATCCCAGATCCTCGGCAATGATGGAGATATCCCCCAGTTCCTTTTTCACTGCATCAAACAGCACCGTCCCCGGACCGGGAAGCCACTCGCCCACTTCGGCAGTCGTTTTGCCATAGGGCACAGCGTAATAACTTTCAAAGCCCCGGAAGTGGTCAATACGCACAGTATCATACAGTGCCGCCGCACTTCTGAGCCGCTGCGTCCACCAGGCAAAATCGGTTTTCTTGTGATATTCCCAGTCATACAGGGGATTGCCCCAAAGCTGTCCTGTGGGAGAAAAGACATCCGGCGGACATCCTGCCACTGCGGTAGGCACATGATCCGCATCCAACTGGAACAATTCCGGCTGAGACCAGACCTCTACGCTATCATATGCCACATAAATGGGAATATCCCCCACGATGGAAATGCCCTTCTGGTTACAGTACGCTTTCAGCGCATCCCATTGTTGATAAAACCAGTATTGCAGTACGCTGTAAAAAGCGATGTCCTCGGCATATTCTTCTCTTGCCTGCTCCAGCGCCTCTTCTTCACGCATGGCAAGGGGCTGTTCCCACTGATCCCAGGGCTTTCCGTGATGGGCATCTTTTAATGCCATGAACAGAGCATATTCCGGCAGCCATGAAGCCTGAGTCTTGCAAAATGCCTGATAGCCCTCGTCTGTCTGCTTGAACCGGGAAAACGCCGTGCGGAGGACATGGAAGCAATAGGTATAAATCCGGGCATAATCCACCCGGCGTGGGTCATCACCCCAAACAATGCCACTATAGTCGGACGGTGCCAGATAGCCAGCTCGTTCCAACCGTTCGAAGTCAATGAAATAGGGATTTCCAGCGTGTACCGAAAAAGACTGGTACGGAGAATCCCCATAGCTTGTGGGCGACAGAGGCAGGATCTGCCACACCTGGATGCCGCAGTCCGCCAGAAAATCGGCAAAGACATACGCCGCATCCCCCAGCTTGCCGATACCAAAATCAGAGGGCAAACTAGAGATATGCATTAAAATTCCGCTTTTTCTCATAAATCATATTCCTCCTTCTAGGATAGACAGCATTTTTTACCGCCTGTATATTTTTCATTCATCTGCATAGGATAAAAGTATTCCTCATTTCAAAAGAGAGGTGACACCAATGCACGTCAAGTCTTATGAACTGTGCTGGTTTTTTTTGTTAGGCTGTTTTGTCTACAGTATGTTGGAAATTCTCTTCCGTGGCTTTACCCACTGGACCATGGCACTCACCGGCGGCATAGCAGCCGTGGCGCTGTATCTGCTCCATGCCGCCGCACCGCCCCGAACGCTTCTGCTGCAATGTCTCTGCGGTGCGCTCCTGATCACAGCCATCGAATTCACCGTAGGTGTATTCGACAACATGGTCATGGGTTGGAACGTCTGGGATTACAGCAATATGCCCCTGAATCTGTACGGTCAGATCTGCCTGCCCTTTACGGGACTGTGGTTTTTCCTGTGCATCCCCGCATTCGGCATCTGTCATATCGTTTCCAAGCGGTTTCAGAGACAAAGAGAATGACCGATCGATCCCACACAACTATTTTTATTATAGCATACCCCTATTTTTTTCGCAAGAGATTTTACAGAATAATAATCGCATTTTGCATGAAATAATACGTTTTGGCAATCATTTCGACATTTTTGATTTCCATGTTATTTCTCATATTCCAGAATATCTCCCACATTGCAATCCAGGGCAGCGCAGATCCGGGATAAGATTTCCCCGTCATATCGTACTACACGGTTTTTGTAATAATTATCAATGACCTGATACTTGGTTTCTGTCAGCTGTGCCAGCCGATACCGACTCATGCCGCGTTCTTCCAGCAATTTGTCCAGCTTGATACGGATCATGGTGCATTCCTCCAACGTTTCAAACATTTGCAGAACGTGTCATTCTGCCTTTATACCCACTATAACGGATATCCTTATGCTTGACAATTTCCCTATATAGATATATACTTATATAAGGAAATAATTTGGAGGAATTTCTATGACAGATTATGAAGCGTTATACTATGCGTCCCAGCGAAAGCTGACGCACACCATACAAGTACTGGAACAGGAACTGTCACGTCTGAAGGAATTCCAATGCCGCTGCGAAGAACAGGTGCTCCTGTCCGACCTGGAACTAACACGGAATCCGGCACAGTCCCCGGAACAGCCGGAAACCTAGGGTGAATTGCGTTACGAAAAAATAAATTTTAAAAATTCCATCTTGACAAATGCCCGGAATTAGCGTATAATAAAACCAATGATATGATCGAATCTCCAAACAGGTTCACAAAGACGAATCCCCGCAGAGTTGCCACTCTGCGGGGATTCTTTTGTGCTGCCGTTTTTGGTTTTTTACTTTCCCTTACTGTCCAGCCACTTGCAAATATAATATGCTGCTATACTTGCTGCGACAGAAATGAGAAAAGACATGATCCACTCCAATACAGGCTCACCTCCTCCCTGTTATAACAAGGAGACCGGCAGCGTATAGATTATAATTTCTGGAACTTCATAATAGCTCTTGACAATCCCTTCGAATTAGGGTATAATAAAAATGAAATGTAAGTATCTCTAAACAGGTTTACAAAGACGAATCCCCACAGAGTTGCAGCTCTGTGGGGATTCTTTTGTACTGTACTGCCGTTTTTGGATTTTACTTCCCCTTACTGTCCAGCCACTTGCAAATATAATATGCTACTATACTTGCTGCGACAGAAATGAGAAAAGATGTAAGTATCTCCAATTACAGGCTCACCTCCTCCCTGTTATAACAAGGAGATCGGCAGTATAATTATTATACCAGTTTTGTCGAATTACGTCAACAAAAAACCACCGCCGCAAAAGTCTCCCTCTGCGGCGGTGATCTATGATCTATCTTCTCTTTTTCAATGAATCAGCATTACATCAGATCGCAGATCCGGTTGGAGAATGCCACCGGATCCTCAATGGGCATACCTGCAATGAGCAGTGCCTGATCATACAGCAGCTTTGCATAGTCGTCCATCTTGTCAGAATCGGATGCTTGCAGATCCATCAGAGTCTGATAAATGGCGTGCTCCGGGTTGATCTCCAGTACCGTATTGGCTTTCAGCTTTTCGCCCTCGCTGCCCGGCATTGCATTCAAAGTCTTTGCCATTTCCATGGACAGATCACCCTGGCTGGACAAGCAGACAGGATGAGATTTCAGCCGACCAGACAGCTTAACGCTGCCGACCTTGCCGTCCAGTGCCTTCTGAACTGCCTCCAGCATATCCTTACTGGATTCCTGCTTTTCTTCCAGTTCCTTTTTCTCCTCGTCTGTTTCCAGATCCAGGCTGCTGTCCAATACCGACTGGAATTCCTTTTCCTGATAGTTCCGCATCATACGAATTGCAAACTCGTCCACATTTTCCGTAAAGTACAGGATCTCATAGCCTTTTTCCTTGACCTGTTCTGTCTGAGGAAGCAACTCGATCCGGGCAATGCTCTCGCCGGTCGCATAATAGATCTTATCCTGACCCTCCGGCATCCGGTCGATATATTCCTGGAGCGAAGTCAGCTTGCCGTCCTTGGACGACGGGAACAGCAGCAGATCCTGGAGCAGATCCTTGTGCATACCATAATCGGAATAAATGCCGTACTTCAGCTGGAGACCGAAGGACTGGTAGAACTGCTCATACTTCTCCCGATCGTTCTTCATCATGCGCTTCAGTTCGTTCTTAATGGTACGCTCAATGCTCCGTGCGATCTGGCGCAGCTGAGCATCATGCTGCAACATTTCTCGGGAAATATTCAAGGACAGATCTTCGGAATCCACCAGACCCTTGACAAAGCTGAAATAATCCGGCAGCAGATCCTCACAGCGATCCATGATCAGCACGCCGTTTGCATACAGCTGCAAGCCTTTTTCATAGTCCTTGCTGTAATAATTGAACGGTGCATGGGACGGAATGTACAGCAGCGCATCATAGGTAATCGTGCCCTCGTTGCGCACGTGCATATGGCACAGGGGATCAGTATAATCGCCGCACTTGTCCTTATAGAAGCTGTTATACTCTTCCTCGCTGATCTCATTCTTGTTCTTGTGCCACAGAGGAACCATGCTGTTGAGGGTAACGTTTTCGATGTAATCCTCATATTCGTCGGAATCCTCTTTCTTGCGGCTCTTTGTCATATCCATGGTAATGGGAAAGCGGATATAATCGCTATACCGCTTTACCAGGCTCTGGATACGGTACTGGTCGAGGAATTCGCTGTAGTTCTCACCACCGTTGCCGTCCTCGTCAGCGTCCACATCGTCCAGCAGCTCCAGGATAATTTCCGTACCCACGGTATCCTTGTCGCAGGTATCCATGGTATAGCCCTCAACGCCCTCGGACTGCCATTCATAGCCCTGTGTCTCGCCGAATGCCAGTGACTTCACGGTCACACGCTTTGCCACCATAAATGCAGAGTAGAAGCCTACGCCGAACTGACCAATGATCTGGTTATCCTCTGCCAGGTTATTTTCCTTCTTGAACTGGAGCGAACCGCTGTTTGCAATGGTACCCAGATGCTCTTCCATTTCCGCCTTGGTCATACCGATGCCGTTATCCGTAATGGTCAGCGTCCGGGCATCCTTGTCAATGGCAAGGCGAATGCCGAAGTCGGACTTGTTCATGCCCACGCTGTCATCCGTCAGGGAGCGGAAATACAGCTTGTCAATGGCATCGCTGGCGTTGGAGATCAGCTCCCGGAGGAAAATCTCCTTATGGGTATAGATCGAATGAATCATCATGTCCAGCAGACGCTTGGACTCTGCCTGAAATTGTTTCTGTTCCATCTCTCTCTTTCGTGCCCTCGCAGGCACGACTCCTTTCTGCATTGCGTTAGATTAGCACTCTTGTTGTTGAAGTGCTAACACTATTATAGCACGTGTGCTAAGTTCGTCAAGCGAAAATCCGGATTGTTTACATTTTATTTACAAAATAGTTGATGCATACAGGTGTGATAACGGCGCTTTCAACGAAATTTATGGCAATACCGTAAAAAGCCGTCAGGCGCTCTTTGTACGGTGTTGCCTTATGTTTTTTGTAACCACCATCCACAACAAAGCCTATATCCATTATGCTCCATAAACGGAGCGACAATCTTTTCATAGGGCAAATCATCAAGGATACTATTTGGATTTTCAACTTGTTCCAATATTTTGATTTTTTGAACCAAATATGCTTGTACCTTCCACCATTCGTGAAATCTTTGTTCCATATCAGCAATACAACAATCTTCACTAATTTCATGCATAAGCCAACCTGACTGATTCCATGCGCCTGCAAGTGCATTAGCCAGATCACTTTCACTTTCGCAATGATTATGAAATTGCAGCCATTCACTTGGAGTCATATCTGGAATAGGTTCTGAGGTTAAAATTATTGCATTATCAGATATATCCATAAAAGCCCTCCGAATTCCAATTTATGCAAGTAAGATAAGAATAAAAAAAGGGCTGTTGCAAGGACAGCGAAATCCTGATTCACGGGTCGATGTGGGCATCGACCCCTACAAAATGTTACGGAATTTGCGGTGATTTGTAGGGTGCGATGCCCACATCGCACCGTTTTCCTGTTGAATTTTGACACTTGCAACATCCTCTTTTATACTTCTTCGCCCCTGCACTATGATGCCGTTACACTTCACCAGACATTGCAAAGGGAAGTGTGCCGCCGTATGTCACTCCCCGAACTTCTCCAAAAACTCCCGCACATCCAGCAACGTTTTCTGCACCGTCACGATCATCTGCCGCAGTTCCAGATTGGGCGCAATCTGATCCGGCACCATAATGACACGCATTTTCGCCCCGGAAGCGCTGCGGATCCCGTTGGGCGAATCCTCCACCGCATAGGTAAGCGCCGGCTCGGTGCCCAGTTCCCGGCACGCAATCTCATAAATTTCCGGGGCAGGCTTGCCGTGCTCCACCTGTTCCCCCGTGATGATCGCCTCAAAATATTCTGTCATTTTTGCTGATTCCAGATGATGCATGGTGCTCTCCCGCCCAGTAGAGGTTTCCAGTGCGATTTTCCACTCCTGTTCTTTCAGCCAATCCAGCAGCTCATAGGCACCCGGCTTCACCGGCATACCATCCGCCAACATCTCCGCCATAATGGCATGGTTCCGCTGGTGAAACGCCGGATAGTCGAAGTCCGGGAAATGCGCCGCAAAGAATGCCGCCGTATCCCTGCGGTTCAGTCCCCGACAGCCATCCACCGCCTCGTCGATTCCGGCAAAACCCATCTCCTCAGCCGCACGCCGCCACGCCTGATCCCCCACACGCTCCGTGTCAAAGAGTACACCATCCATGTCAAATACAATTGCTTTCATTGGTTCCCTCCTGGAATTTTTGTTAGTTTCATTGTAGCATGTATTATAAATAGTGTCAAGATTTCATTGCATAAAAAAGGGCGATATTCAACCGCCCCTCTTTAAATCTGCAATTTTTAATATTGTTCAGACATTCCAACGGTTTCCACACTGTTGACAAACCGCAACTGTCTGATTCTTGAATTTAGTTTTCCCTGTTCCTTTTCTTTTCCCTATCAAAAGCCAAAGACCACATGTGCAAATTATCATCGTCCACCTTCCAAGTGTCCAAAGACAACCTGTTCCACGCTGCTTTGTTTTTCCACTTGTTTGAATCACCTGTACACTCACATTTTCACTTCCACATTTCGGACATGTCATTTTCGTACAGCCTCCTTGTATAAAATTGATATCTTTATTATATACTATAAAATAGAACTTGTCAATACATAAATACTATTTTCTCGTATTTTGATAAATAAAAAGCAATCATCTCTTATAATCATCTTAGAGGTGATAATAGATGAATCATTTTGGAGATATTCTTTTAAATCTTCTGGAAAAGAACAATATATCACAGCGAGAGCTTGCCGCTGCATTACAAATTGCACCGACTACACTCAACGGATATATCAAAAATAAACATGAACCAGATTACAAAACATTAATCCGAATTGCTGACACATTTCAAGTCAGTGTGGATGAATTATTAGGGCATGAAGTGAAACGATCACAACAGGAAATGTCCATTTCTGCATCGTTCTCATTATTGACCAATAATCAAAAAGAACTGGTTACGGAAATGATACAGCTAATGCTGCGCCAAAATGCGATGAAATAATAAAAAACCGCTGTTCGATAAAAACAGCGGTTTTTTTAGATATTGGTGGGCCATCGGGGACTCGAACCCAGGACCGACCGGTTATGAGCCGGTAGCTC
>NZ_DXUU01000128.1 GCF_019417665.1 Ruminococcus sp. | reverse complement strand
GATATGAGAATTATACCATAAATCAATTCAAAAGTCAATATGTCAGTACACTAGTGGGCGGTCTGATGGACAACGTCAGCACAATTCTGACGGCGGTCATTATGATCCTCATGACACTGGTAGATATGGTGATCCAGAATCTGCCTGTGTTGCTGGACGCAGCCATTCAGATCATTATGGCGATAGTCAACGGCATTGTGGACAATCTTCCCGATCTCATCAATGCGGCAATTGAAATGATCTTTGCCATTGTCAATGGACTGATTGAGCAGCTTCCGGCTCTGATTGATGCAGCCATTCAGATCGTGACGGCATTATTTGAAGGACTGATCGACAACTTACCCATGATTATTGAGGCAGCAATCAAGCTGATGTACGGGCTTTCCACCGGACTCATCAAAGCGATACCAGATCTTTTGAAAGCGATCCCGAAAATATGGGGTGCGATCTGGGATGCCCTCACCGGTGTGGACTGGTTGCAACTGGGCGTTGACATATTAAAAGGTATTGGAAATGGTCTGATCGACGGTATCAGCGGATTATTGGACACAGTTGGTGATGTCTGCGACAGTCTATGGAGCGGCTTCAAGGACTTTTTTGGGATTCATTCCCCATCAAAGCTGATGCGTGATACCGTCGGTAAGTTTTTGCTTCCCGGCGTTGCAGTAGGTATGGAAGATACAACAGATGATACGGCAGACGACCTGAACCGGTCGCTGGATGCCATGATGGACAAGGTAGATACTGACCGGCTGCAAATGCAGCTGGATTCTGCGGTACAGATGCAGGGTTATTCCGGCATCGGGACGGCAGTTCCGGCGGTACAGTACGATTCGCCGGCGAAAACCGCAGCGGAAGAATACCGACAGCCGCAGCAAAACGGGGATGGGGATATTATCATTCCGGTAAACATCGGTGGTACACAGCTGGAAACTGTAGTGGTCAAGGCGGCACAGATCGCAAATGCACGAAGCGGAGGGGAAACATTATGAGACTTGTGAATATCTGGGGAAAATCACCGAGGGGCACCTGGTCATGCAATGTCATTAACTTAAAACAGCCCTTGAATGGCAAGCAGAATGTCTGGAAGTA
>NZ_DXUU01000127.1 GCF_019417665.1 Ruminococcus sp. | reverse complement strand
ACATTCAGACAGATGCCATTCCCCCAAAGGCGGTACTCTGCTGCATCACGATATGGATCTTGCAGCCATTTCTGTACCATCTTTCGGCTTTTGGGACGGCTCTCCGGTTTTACCGCTTTTCGGTATTCTTCAAAAATAGCTGCCCATCGGTCGATCTCTTCTTCTGTGGGATTTTCCGATGCCAGGTCACTGCACCACTGATCCGGAAATCCCTGCAGTCTTGCACATTCCTGCGGTGTCAGTCTGCGAACCGCATAACCGCTGGAAACGATGCTGGGGTCTTTGTGGTCCCGTGCCAGCAGTGTAGGGGTCGTTTCCCGAAATGCACTGCTGAAATTTCCCGTAGAAGCAGCATACACTGCATGATGGTCGGTAGCATTCAAAGTGAAAGCGACCTCTTTGTTGACACCGCCGCCCTGCGGTCCGTTTTGGTCAGACCGACCGATCATGGAACCCTGCAAAGCATAACTTTCCAGAACAGCAATACCGCCTTGGTTTTTTGCTGGTGACTGGTCGCTGGTGTCCAAAGTACGGGCAGTGTCTGCCTCATAAATGCCGCTGTGCGGATTACCGGAAAGCATGGCATTGCTGGAAAAGGAACTGATGCCGTATGCTTTCGGCTGAAATACCGTCTGGTCATTATTGCAGGACAGGGTAGCAGATTTGTTTTCCTGTATCAGACTGCCTTTTCCACCGCCGGCTTTTCCGCAGCGAATCTTCAGCGTTTTCGGTGTATCCATCAGCAGCGGAACATTCCCGCCGCCGGTTCCGCATCTGGAAGTCAGTGTCTGTACTTTTCCGTTCTCAGAGATCTGAAGCCGGCTGTCAGCAGGATGATTTTCCAGTACACAAGGCGGATGATGGGCTTCTGCCCGAAGGGTGGCAGTGCGTTCTTTTAGAATGTCTATGCGTTCTCCGCCCTGGTCACACAAGCACAAGCCTGCCGTTCCAGAGCTGTCCGCAGCACTTCCGGCAGTTCTTTGCCACGCACGGAGGCTCTCCGCAGAATACCCTGACAAGCCTTCGGACTCAAATAATATTTTTCCGGCACGTCTTCCATCAAAATCTGCGACAAGAAAGATTCGTTTTCTTCGTTGGGGGACTCCCCAGTATTGTGCATCAAGAACTCGCCATGCGAGGGAATAGGATTCTGCCAGAATCTCTCCGGCTTTTGTCCATTTTCCCGCAGGTCGAGGAATTGAAATGCTGCTGTCTTTGACCGAACAGATGGCTTCGAGGACACAGCGGAAATCTTCTCCGCCGTTGGAAGAAAATGCTCCGAGGACGTTTTCCCAGACGATGTATCTTGGATATTTGCCATTGCTTGCACACCTCATTTCTCGGATGATACGGATCGCTTCGTGAAACAGAGAAGAACGGCTGCCGTTCAGACCGGTTCGTTTTCCGGCGATGCTCATATCCTGGCATGGACTGCCAAAGGTGATAATGTCCACAGGCGGCAGCTTTGCACCACGCAGACCGCTGATATTGCCGAAGTGTTGTACCTGCGGCAGCCGTTTTTCTGTCACACGAATGGCAAACGGTTCGATTTCAGAAGACCAGACAGGCACAATGCCTGCCAGCAGTCCGGCAAGCGAAAAACCGCCGCTGCCGTCAAAGAGGCTGCCAAGGGTGAG
>NZ_DXUU01000126.1 GCF_019417665.1 Ruminococcus sp. | reverse complement strand
CCCGACGCAGGCTGCGGAATAAAACGGTGAAGAGCAGTGACAGAAATGTTGCTGCTTTTCTTCATCTTCACCGGATATTCCCAAAGCGGATAAACCTCGGGAGTTTGAGGGTGGAACCCTCATCAGCCGTCAGGCTGCAAACCTGTCCTCGAAGAAAATCGCAAGCTGGGAATACGCAAGTCCCCAGTCACGAACGGGCATTGTCCACTTCTTCGATATCTCTTTTACGCTACTATAATAAATTTAGACGTTAAATCCATGACAAGCCAGCCATGGTTTACACGTACTTGTTACATAAGCTATAATGAAAGCAGTGATTGGACTAACGTCTTTTACGCTGGGACACCACGCCCGTTTATGAGACTGTTATCCATGCTTTCATTACAGCATTCGTTTTTGCAGGTAGAGCCAACCTTTATGCGCTCGCATCACTAAGTAGACAGAATAAGTAATGAGTAAAGTGTGGATTTATCGATCACAAATTCTATTATCAGGAGAGATATTTATGAACGCAGTAGGTATTGACGTATCCAAAGGAAAAAGTATGGTCGCTATTGTGCAGCCTTTTGGAGTTGTCGTGGCTGAACCTTTTGAGGTTTTGCACAACGCTGAGGAGCTGAAGGAGCTCGTAGAGCGATTGAAGCTCCTCAGCGGCGAAATAAAGGTTGTTATGGAATACACAGGTGCATATTATGAGCCGATAGCAAACGCACTCCATAACGCCGGTATATTTGTATCCGTTGTCAATCCTTTACTGATAAATGACTACGGCACAAACCGTGTGAGGAAGGTCAAAACCGATAAAAAAGACGCATTTAAGCTTGCCGGTTTCGCCCTTGACAAATGGCTTGAACTTCGTGAATACATACCTGTCGATGAAATTCGCAAAACGCTCAAAATCATTAACCGGCAGTATGATCAGTACAACAAAATTCTGGTAATGCATAAAAATAATCTTATTGCCCTGCTTGATTCATTTTTCCCTAATGCCAATACATTGTTTTCATCACCCCGGAGAGAATCAGACGGACACGAAAAGTGGATAGATTTTGTGATTAAATTCCCACATATCGATTCCATTGCAAAGCTTCCTTTATCGGCTTTTAAAAGCAAATATCAAAGCTGGTGCAAGAAAAATCATTACAATTACAGTGAAGCTAAGGCTGCCGAAATTCATGCTTATTCAAAAACGCAGTTAAGTTCGCTGCCTATGACAGACTCTGTTATTAAAATTATTATAGAATCTGCAAAGCTGCTGAATTCCACTTTTGAAGTTCTTAACACGCTGCGGAATGAAATGGATAAGCTTTCATCACAGCTTCCCGAATACAAAACCGTCATGAACCTGTACGGGGTCGGAAAAGTTTTCTGTTCTCAGCTTATTGCGGAGATCGGCGATGTCAGACGCCTTGAACGTTCCAAATCGATCATTGCATTAGCCGGTATTGATCCGCCTCCATATCAATCGGGAAAGTTCGATACAAGATCAAGAAGCATATCCAAGCGTGGTTCTCCGGCAATCAGAAAAACGCTTTTCCAGATCATGCAGATCTATCTTCAGAAGCAGCCCGCCGATGAGCCCGTTTATCAGTTTCTTGATAAGAAACGTTCAGAGGGCAAACCTTACAAAGTCTATATGATCGCCGCTGCACATAAATTTCTAAGAATTTACTATGCTCGTGTAATGCAGGCATTAACTTAAATACATCATTCAACAAAGCTAAATGATATTTCTCAGACTGCTTAAAAAAATCCTTTTATTGCGGTCTTTTTGGCATGCTCTTTTTAGACTTGTGAATTATTTGTAAATTCACTCTTTGGGGGCTTGACTTTTATTTGCAGGTCTCATAAAAATGATTTTTCTGATCGAATCATCAGTCGGAAAAATTGCCTTGGATTTAGTGAATTTTCTGACCATTCTGTGGTA
>NZ_DXUU01000125.1 GCF_019417665.1 Ruminococcus sp. | reverse complement strand
ATATCCTGAACCGGCTGGTTTCCGGTTCGACTTGGCTGACCTTGAAGGAAGGCACGAATATCTTTCGGGTCGAGGCAGTTCGTGGTGTGAAAAAGCTGCGTGTGACTTTGATGCACCGCAATTCCTATCTGGGGGTTTGAGAAATGCAGTTGGAAATTTACAGTTTGACGGCTCTGAAAGATCAGATTTCTGTGTCACTGGAAGCCATCTGCGACAGCTATTCTTCGCTCTTGTGGGACATTGAGTTCTACCAGTGCGGCTGTTTTGAGGTGTACATCGCTGCCAGTCCGCAGAATGTATCCATCTTTCAGCGTGGCAGAATTGTGTCGAGGAGCGATGATGCACAGCACTTTGGCATCATTGAATCTTTGCAATTGGAAACCGATGCCGAGAAAGGCGATTACCTAACGGTCACCGGACGGTTTCTTGCCTGTCTGCTGGAACGGCGAATCATCTATCCCACCATCACCGCAAACGGCAGCTATGAGGACATCGTCCGCAAGGTGCTGTCCCGCAATGCCATCTCCGCCGGAATCCGCAATCTGCCCGGTTTTTCCATGGGAACGGTTTCCGGTGACTGTTGGCAGAAAACCGCACGAATGCAGGTCAGCTATGACAATATTCTGGAATGGCTGTACAGCCTTTGTGAAACCATCGGCGGTTCGGCAAATGTGCGGCTGAATGGAAATACCCTAAAATGCGACCTGTTTTCCGGAACAGACCGCAGTTTGTTGCAGGATGACAATCCCCACATCGTGTTTTCCGATGCGTACAACAATCTGCTGTCCTTTTCCTATGCAGCAGACGATGCGGTGCAGAAAAACTTTGCCTATGTGCTGGGCTGCGGTGAAGGCAATGCCAGAAAACGCACGACATTCTGTTCCGGTGCAGAGCCGACCTACCTTGACCGCTATGAGGTGTATGTGGATGAGCGAAACACCGCACAGGAAGAAGATGTGACCGATGCGGAATATCTGGAAATTTTGAAAAGCAGCGGTGCAGAACATCTGGTGCAGCCAAAAACGGCATCAGAATCTGCCATCGCTGCTTTTTCGACCCAGTATCAGTACAACAAGGATTACTTTGTGGGCGACTATGTAACTGTGGAGCAGAGAAGATTTGGCTTGATTCAGCCTCGAATTCAGCTAATTGGCATGGTGGAGAGTTTCGATCAGAATGGCAGAAATCTGACCCCGACATTTAAAGAGATGGAGTGATATTCATATGTCTTTTTCCTATGGATTTTTTAACGCACAGAACCTCGACCGGGTGTATACCGCAGAGGATTTCACGGCATATCTGTCTAGTTTGATTTGCAACGGGATTCTGGATACTTACCGGCAGTGTTTTGCACCAACAGTTAAAAGTTTATCCGTTACATTTGGCACGGGCAAGGCGTGGATCGATGGACACTATTTTATCAGTGATACCCTGCATACCATCGACCTTTCTTCCTATGTAGATGAATCTTTGAATCGTTATGTAGCAATCGGAATCTACTGTGATCGTTCCACTCGTACCTGTGGAATTCGTGTTCTGGCAGGTACAGCAGCCACCAGTCCAAACATTCCCGCCTTTACCAACAACAATGTGACGACTTATCTGACTTTAGCAGTTGTAAGACTGCGTGCCGGAACGACAAGTATTCTGGATTCCGATCTGACAGACTGCCGTGCAGATGAGAGCAAATGCGGTTACTGCAAGTGCATCCTTGGCAAGTGCAGAGTGACGGAGATGCTTGCCGAAATGGCAAAGACAAATGCCACACTGGACGAACTGCAAAAGCGTTTGGATGCAATGAACAGTCAGATTTCGGAACTGCAAACCAAGGTGGATGATTTGACCGCAGGCGAAATCGTGGCAACTGGACAATGCGGCGAAAACATCTACTATGTTCTCTACGACAACGGCAAACTGCTGCTGCGTGGTACGGGTGCAACCTACGATTATACCTCTCATGATTCTGTGTTTTATCAAAATGACCAGATCAAAGAAATTGTACTCAGCAATGGCATTACTGGTCTGGGTGACCGTTTGTTTTATCATTGTGCCAATGCAGAAACGGTATCTCTTCCAGCTACACTGACCAGCATTGGTGATTCCGCTTTTGCACAGGAAGATGCTGTAATCAATGATACCGCTGGTCTGACTTCTGTTACCATTCCGCAGGCAGTTACTGC
>NZ_DXUU01000124.1 GCF_019417665.1 Ruminococcus sp. | reverse complement strand
AATTGGAACGCCATCTGTACAATGTACACCGCTGCTCAAATCGTTTACAATGGCAGATGGCGCATTTACGGTATACAGTACCGATGCTGGGACGGACAGTATGACTGTAGAGTTAGAGTGCAGTTTGTCAGATGCAAATCGGATTCAAACGTCCGCACGAAAATATGGGTCATTGATCTTTGCCAACCTGCATCATGTGAAGCCAAGTTATCAAGTACAACCCGTATCTTTAACCGGGACAGAGTTATTTTTCACGGGTAGTATCACGTCCGAAATGATTTCTTACAAATCAGATTTGTGCAAGGTATCGCTTGGCGTTAAAATGGTTTCTGCGAACGGCGATAATATCCCCGTTCCAGCAATTTTGGCAAACGGCGTTATCATATATGGGGCTACAAAACTGCTCCAATCGCACGCAGTCTATCGCAATGGCGCATATTATCTCAAGCAGCCAATTCGGTTAAACGCCAATGCAAGCTCATTTCAAATCCTTTTTTCGCCTGACTTACCAACGTCATTTTCGGATAGGGCTATTCGGGTAAAGCTCCAACAAAAGGGGCGTGAAAATGTCTGGGTGGATGTTGACCCGGATGGCGCTGAAAACGCAGAAATTACGTTGGAAACGATAAACGGAAAGCGAGAATCCATGTCGAACATCTATCCACTTCCAAGTGGGGTATCGACGGCAGACTATCGTTTATATGCCCATTCCCCAAGTCCAAATTGCAAGGATTTTAGTGTTTATTTTACAGTATACAGAGGTGGTACGGAATGACTATCTATGAGCGCATCAACTGCCGCATCTACTGCTACGACCACAGCGCAAAGCAGTATACAGAAGTTTACGACAATGTGCTGGACGAAAGCAGCATCATTTCCGCATCTATCAAGCGACAATGCTGCCCAGATGGGGCTTTTGAGATCGGCGGTGTATATGCAGCAACGCTGTCCATGCAGGTAAAGCTGCCAGGCATGTCCCTATTTCAGGTGCGTGGGGCAAAAATCATTGTCTGGTCAAAATACAGCACGGAAAACGATTGGTGCCAAATGGGCGTATTCTGGGTAACGGATGCCACACGTGCAGGCGAGATATACACCCTCAATGCGCAGGATGCGGTGGGATGGTTGGATACGTCGTGTTTTAACGATGACTCCAATACAGACTATGTTGGCAAAGTGTTGTATGGAAAATATAAAGGCGCTGGTATGGCTCTGGAATCCTACGGCGGTGCTGCGGGCTGGACGCAGTATCTGACAGCTGAGACAAACCGCTTTATTCAATTCCAGACAGGCATACCGAATATGCTGACATGGAAGCGGTGGAACAGATACACGGAAAATGCAAATGAGCACTATTGCAATTCTCACGTTTGGTCGAATGAAACACAATACGAGGGGTGGTGGGAGCTAGCTGACCCCAATGTTATCTTTGCAAACAGCGGTGATGATGAGATAGATTCAGAAACGCCAAGAGACTTGTACAAAATGCTTGCGCAGCTTATGTTCGGCTTCATTTATGCAGAATCAGACGGATGCCTGACGCTCGGGCAGTTCGGCGCAAACCACTATGGCACAGCGCAGATCGGCATGAGCGAAATTGAATATGATAGCTGCGATATCTCAGACTTTGAACTGAAAATGGCACGTGCCTATGTCCGGGCAGAATATGAGGATAAGTCACCGTATTTCGCAGCTTCTTTGGTCGAGAGAGATTTCAGCAGAAATGTATATTTTAATGTAGGCGTAGAATCCAATCTGTTTCTGGACTGGATGGCAAGGGGTTTTTCCCCCGGTCGGACACTGGCAACTGTTGTACAAGGGATGTGGTCATGGTTCTATGGATTCACAGATGGTGCTGGTGTCGTACATGAACCGCTTCATGTGAGACCTTTTTCCTGTACTGTACACAGCACAGAGCGTTTTCGCATTGGGCAGAAAATCAATATCACATACCGGGATCTGCATGAATCCACTTCACGCACCTACAGCAGCATTATCACATCAACACAGTGGACATTCCGAGGTGGTGTGCAGCTGTCCTGCGGCGGTGCGGACAGTCGTGTTATGGCAGATTGCCTGCGTGCATCCAAAGGTGACAAAGTGCGCAAAGAAGCCCGGAATCGCTGCCGGGCATTGGAAAAACGAGTAAAGCAACTGGGAGGTTAATCATGATTTTACAGGCAGATCAAAAATTTATTGATGC
>NZ_DXUU01000123.1 GCF_019417665.1 Ruminococcus sp. | reverse complement strand
ATCCGAACTATAATAATTATGGGTATGGCAATAATGGCGGCGTTTCGTATGATTCTCCTGTAGCGGTAAAAAAGAAACCTATCGCTCTCATTGTTGTTCTCATCGTTGTTTTATGTATAATATTGTTGTCTGTTATTTTGGGAATCAGTCGCCATGGAAAAAATAAATCTGTTCAGGAAAGGCAAGCAAACGTTGAAATTGACAATGACGATTCGGAAAAGAGTGATCTTGTAGTTACTTCAGAAACGGATGATACAACTGTGAAGTCGACTACCGCTTCAACTAAGTCAGCAGCCGCCACTACAAATGCCACTACGGTAAAATCCAAAGAAACGCAGACTATGAAAGCAGTTAATAATTTGGATACCCCGGAAAAAGTGACTGAAGAATCATCGAGAGATACTTCTTACGAAGAAGATTATTCTAATCTTTCCAATGGCACAAGCAGTGCAAATTTATTCAATGGCGGTTTTGTTGCTACAGATGGTACTTATAAATACTATCGGGGAGATGATGGGTATTTATATTCGAATGTAGTTGGAGAAAATTCTTCAGTTTGTATTTTACAAAAGAAAATCTGGTACATCAATGTCCAAGGACCGTGGATCTATTTTTTCAATGAAACGGATGAATGCTTATCCCGTGTACGGACAGATGGCTCGGATTATCAGGTGCTTTACGATAGAGCTGTACATGAGGTCAATGTTAGTGGCTCGTGGGTATATTTTGGTACCAGTGATGCTTTGTATCGAATGGATAGCAGTGGAAATAACCTTCAAAAATTGGTTTCAGGAAACGTTTGGTTCTTAAATGTAATGGATGATCAACTGTGTTTTGGACTGATTGGTGATACACGTCAGCTTTGTCGCTGTAACTTAGATGGTTCTGCATTCAATGTTTTGATTGCATCTGAAGTATATGATATTCTTGCATACTGCAATATAATTTATTATTGTTATGGTAGTGACACGAGATATTTATATGCTATGGATATAAATACAAACGAGACATATCAGCTAAATGCAAATTATACAAGATGGATCAATACCGATGGCTCTTATGTGTATTATACAAATTTTGATGAATATACAGATGAAGGTGTTGGATATGGTGATGCGCTATACCGGATTTCCATGGATGGAAGCGTGAATGAAAAGATTTATGATGATGATATTGAAGGCATGTGTGTGCAAAATGGATTGCTGTATTATATGAATCATGATAAAAAATCAAGCATCCTTTCTCTGAATTAAAAGGCAATACCGCATAGGCTTGCCTAGCGGCGTTGCACACAATCTGAAATTGTCAATAGATAGATTATCAAGTCAAGTGCAACCAATTCACTGAAAAAAATTTTGAGCACCTCAAAGTGATAGCTTTTCAAAATATGATTTTGCACCCTTTTTCTGCAAAAAGAGTGCATTGTATCAAAATAAGCGTTCTTTGGCATATTGTGACCATAAAAAAGATATATGGTCAAGAAAGCCCGAAATATCGGGCTTTTTTCATGTCCAAACAACGAAAAAAACAGCTTCAAAACCGTAGATATTTTTGGGCGGTTTTTCGAATGTAACAGGATTCGAACCGATGCAAGGAAAAAAATCAGGGCAGATTGGAGAAGATAAAACATCAATCTCCATTTTTCAAATAGAAAATAGTATACAAATTTTTGAAGACCGTTTTGTCTGGTATCACAAAATACGTGATACTGCACAAAGCGGTCTTTTTTGTTTCTGGCAGAAATAAAAAGGACTGCTTCAAAATACATTGCGGAGGAAAGAAATGAAGAAGTTACATTTTAACAGCACGTTGAATCACAAGGCATTCGATTACAAGCCCTATGAGATCTGCGTGGAAAGGGTTGTCACGCTCTACGGCAGAAGCTTTGAGGAGTTGAAAAATCATCCAATGCATGATGATCCGTACATTGTTGCATATCGTGACCTTATGTACACGGAGGGCGATATGGCACATTGCCTGTTGTTTGTGGACTATGACAGTGGCGATGGAATACTGGTGGAGTCAGAAGGCAGCAATTACGCCAGAAAGTCACAGTTCGTTCCCAACGCAAGAGCGTTGCTGGAGAGTAATGAAATAACCGCCGCTGAAACACGGCTGCATAACGATCTGAAAAAAATCGCCGACAAAGTTGCGGAAAGTCCGACGCTCAGCTTTACAAACAAGCCGGAAATTCGATTACGGTTGCTGTCGTG
>NZ_DXUU01000122.1 GCF_019417665.1 Ruminococcus sp. | reverse complement strand
GTAACGATTGCGGAATACATAGAAGCTTGTCCCGAAAATATCTTTGTTCAGAAAGTGGTACTGAGAAAAGACATCAAGTTCTTTGTTGGTTATGAGTGTACCGGTCAGAAGAAGCTTGTATCTTGCCTTGTCTCCGAGACGGTGCATGGCTTTAGACTGTGCCGTGCGGTTTTCCTTGATTTTGTGTGCCTCGTCTGCAATGATAAGGTCGGCATTAAAGGCAAGCAGTTCTTTTTCCAGCCGCCATGCAGATTCATAGTTGACCACTGCAATTTGAAGACCATTTCCATGCAGTCTGGAAAGCTGTTCCTTTTTCTGGGTACTGCTGCCTTTCAGAATGGTCAGCTGATATGGAAAATCTGCAAAACGTGCAAATTCCTGTTCCCATACACCAAGAATGGACAGCGGTGCTGTAATCAGGATTTTTCGAATATGACGACACTTATGCAGAATTCCCGCTATTGCAATGCTGGTGATCGTTTTGCCACAGCCCATTTCCATGAGCAGTGCCACACCGTTACTATGTACATCCGATGGCAGAATGCCGAAGCGTTCACAGGCAAACTGGCAGGCGTTTTGCTGATGCTGATATAGGGCAGCTTTAATGGGGATTTTTAAGATTTCTTTCACTTTTTTCTCCTTATGCTTTACAGTGGCGATATGTATTGGGACCGAATCTGGCAAGCAGTTGTTTTAATATCTGACTTTGATGTTCATCTGCCTTTAAGAGCATTTCTTCCAGAACCGTTGTTTCTTCTTCCGAAAAAAGGTTTTTATTTAGACGAAACCAATCCGGGAGAGAAACTCCGCCGTAAATGCCACGACTGGTTTGAAGAGGGTACTCAGCTGTGAGGATTGTAATATCATTGCGAATTGTTCTGTCAGTAACGCCCAATTCAGATGCTAATACTTGCATCGTTTCATGTCGTCTCACATTCAGAATTCGCATGATTTCTTTCCTGCGTTCGACTGCATTCACAGCTTTTCCCCTCCTTCCTTACTTTATTTCCTATATTTTATTGTACAGTCTAAATAGGAAAGCCCATTTCCTATTTGATGAAATTTCACAAAGTTTTCACATATGTATTCAGACTTATTTTTCTTTGATATATAAGGTTACTTGAAAATCTTCTATGTACATATAAAAATCTCACCATTCTAAAATGAATCAGAAAAAGCAAAAAATCCGATAAGGCACAAAAGTACATGTATCTCATCGGATTTTTAGCATATTGAAATTTTTTCTTATTTCACCAGATCAGTCAGCCATGGGGCAATCGGCCGTGCGATCAATCTCGCATTCAGATAAGCCATCTCCAGCGTCAGACAGGTATTTCCAAGATAATATCCGTCCATCACAGAAATTGTCATGGCAAGATCAGGTTTCTTTATGTTGGTCAGGCATATTGGCAAAAGATATTGTAATTTATTCTGGTAACCCTGCGGCACAACCAATCCAGGTTCTACAACAGCTTGTCTTCTGGCAAGCTCCACTGCTGTTTCCAGAAGAAGCGGTAAGTTTTTAGCTTTTCGGATTTTTGCAGGAATGCGTTCCAGATTTTCTGCATCTCCCAGAATGTGATCCACATTCACACGAATCTGCCATTCCGGATTGAAATTGATGCCATTCTGAATCGTTGGGAATCTCGGCTTTTCCGGCAAAGGTTCGATGTATTTCAATCTTGGCGATATTTCATCGCAGAAGCCACGAAAAAACCAATTAAAAGTCGTTTCTCGTTTCTTATTGCGTTCAAAATATGCGTAAATTGCCTTGTATCTCTGATTATAAAGTCCGGTATGAAAGCAGGCATATTCATTCTCAATGTGAAAGAATTTTGATGCCTTACCCGGGTCTGGTTCTGTGTTGTAATCAATGCTTTGTTTGCGAAAGATAATATTGATGTACCGCTCTAAAATCGGCGTATCTGTATTTCTGGTTTCTACTGCTGGCTTTCTGAACCGCCACGGCTCCGGCAGTGCCATTTCGGCAAGCTCGTGCAGTTGCCCGTACCAGTCCGGCACGTAGGCAAATTCGAATAGATCTGTTGGTATCATTTCTTTAATCCTCTCCATTTGGGTATTGATTTCACTAGTTTCATCTGAATCCTGATTTTTATATCTTCGTCAACATATGCATGCTCTTTTCCGGATTCGTCATGATACTTCACGGTAGCAAGAGCATTGATATAAGGTCACCTCTAAAAACCATAAAAACGACCTTCAACAGTGTCGCAGCAAAACAA
>NZ_DXUU01000121.1 GCF_019417665.1 Ruminococcus sp. | reverse complement strand
GTGCCCAGATAGCGCATACAGATGCTTTTGAGATAATCCTGCAGACCAGATGTATCGCCGCTCAGCAGGGCGGAGATGCTCTCTGTGGGGCTTGCGTAGCTGACGCTGTATGCACCGATGCTTTCGGATGTCTTTGCGCCAGCACCTGTGCTGCCGTCTGCATTGGTTTTTCCTGCGCCGTATGCCAGATAGGTATACACTGCCTCTGCCAGAGCGCAGCAGCATTTTTTGGCACGTGCATCCAACTCATCCGGAATCCCATCCATCAGCCGCCCGAAGGTCACCATGTCCAGGTATTCCGAAGCACGTGCAGCCGCACGACCGAAGTCAGTCGGGTCACGAATCAAATTGCCCAGGTAAAAATCCTGGTAGTAGGGGAAATCAGCGTATGCCATAGGCTTACACCACGATCACATAGCCGACCTTGACGCACTTCTTGTTGCTGTCCAGGTCGATGATCTCCACGGTATCGCCCTTCTTTGCGGTGATCTCCGTGCTGCCGGATGTGAACGCATTGCTGGATGCAATCGCAGTGAAGTCCTCGCCGTAAACCGCACGGTCGGTGGGATTGACACGGTACACAAAGGCGCTTGTGGCAGATGCAGAAGTGGTGATCTTCACTTTTCCGCCAGTGTTGGAGGACTGGGTGAGAGAGATCACAGCCGGCTCGAATACTGCCAGAACACCAGCCTTGCGCAGCACCTTGTGATCGTATACCATACGACCCTTGACTGCGGATGCGCTGATATATGCTGCATCGCCGTCCAGGTCAACAATATGGGGATTGGATGCAAATTCCTTTGCACGTGTCGCATATTTTGGGTGACCTGCGATGCAAGCCAGACCGGCAGTGGAATCGTTCCACTCGTAGACATTAAAGCCAGCAATTCTGCCAACCGCGCCGGACTGCTTTACTTCGTCGCCCAGATCAGATGCACCAACAAAGTGATCATCCTTGAGCAGCAGTGCGTAGAAATCCGGTGTTACCAGCAGATAGCGGCGATTGTCCTTAGACGGAATATTTGCCTTTGTAAGTCGTGTCCGCAGGTCAACAATGCCGTCATATACCGTATCCACAGTGGATGCAGTACGGCTGATCTGCGTACCCTGCGCAATGAGTGTGGATGCGCCGTCTGTATCCAGACGTGCAGCCAGCACGTAGCCTGCGCTGTCCAGACGGTCTGCTACCAGATTGTCAGGAACAGCCTCTGCATCATATCCGTCAATGATCTCATTGACAGCAATGTCTCTGGTAATGGGGAAGTTTTCGTATGTTGTGCTTCCTGTGCCAGGCTGGATGCCGTTTGCCTTGTCGTAGTCACGTGCTGCGACTTCCTGATCTCTTACCGGGATCTTGACAACGCCAGCAGCAGGGCTGCCCTCATAGTCGTTGTTAAATACCACGCCATCCGCCAGGACAAGTTCCCGGCGCAGCTTTGCAAGCACCAGCTTGCTGTATCTTTCCTGTGCTTCATGTGCCATAATTCATATACCTCCTGTTATTTCGATGCCGGCATCAGTTCCGGGTTTTTCTCATAAAATGCACGTTCCACGCCGTCCAGTGATGTTGGCGTGTGCTGAGATGTCGGCGCAGCTGCACGTTCTCCTTGGTTCGGCGCAAATGCGTCCGCATGCGCTTCACGGAATTCGCCAACATACTTTTCTGCCCCGACGAGCTCGCCGCCGTCAAACTTCAGCCCTTTTTCGGTCAGCATATCTGTGACATACTTCTCGTAGACATCGTTTTTCAGATTTAGCCCCTTGACGTACTGCGCCATCTTCGTGCGGTATTCAAACGCCTTGCGGTCAGCTTCGGACTGTTCCAGCTTCTGTTTGTAGTCCTCTACGCTGGCTTTGATGCCGTCAATATCCATGTCCTTGTAAGACTGGATGGTCTGGTTTGCGGTGTCAAGCTGCGCCTGAATGGATGCTGCTGTATCCTTTTCCGCCTGGATATCGGCAGCGTAGGCGTCTGTGATCTTCTGCACGGCATCATTGTCGGTAATGCCGATACTCTCCAGAAATGCTTTGTCGATCATGTATCTGTTTCCTCCTGTTCCCGTAATGCTTCCAGCAGCTTCGGCAGTTCAGCTTCTGCGTCTCCGGCGGTGTCTCTATCATCGGGACGGAATCCAGCACGGTCGAGGATGTCAAAGGCTGCTTTCAGCCTGTCTGTGTCCTTTGCGTCCTTGTCCATCATGATATCGTAGACGGTAGAAACCGCATCCGAAGCAGAAAGCGCCAACTCTTCCCGAATACGCCGAATCAGCGCACTTTTTTGCTTCTGCAAATATTCCTGAACTTCGGGATTTTTCAGAAGGTCGCACGCTTGCTGCGCTGCTGATTTCGGGCTGTATCCGGCATTGATTGCCGCCTGCCGCTGGTTCTTGCATCTGAGTTTGACATATTCTTCTACGAATCGTTTACGTTGCTCTGTCAGCATA
>NZ_DXUU01000120.1 GCF_019417665.1 Ruminococcus sp. | reverse complement strand
ATACTTTTTGTACACTTTCTGGCGAATTGTTGTATGGTTTACTTGACTTTTTACACGCCGTGTGTTTTCAAAATATACTGCACAATATCTGTGTTGACCGACTCATTTTTCTTTCTTGTTTTTGCAGCGGCGGCGAAATTTCTGCTTGCATTTCTCATTACTGTTTTACTGAAACTGTCGAAAATCTCAAGTTTCAGCTGATCATCATGCGAGGGAGCAGACATTATTTTCCCTCCCTCCATATTCAGTTTTGAGAAGCCCTTTTTTGCCCTCCTGAAATTACTAAGACAATTGAGAGAAGCAAAATGGGAAGGTTTTAGATGTAAAATTTATATGAATAGGCAGGAGAAAGAAAAAAGCAGCATACAAAACCGGTCATTTCGCCGGATTGTATGCTGCTTGGGGACAAAAAAGGGACAAGTCCAACAGTGTTAATGTTGAACTTGCCCCGAAAAATGAAAGGAATGGAGAATCATTAGAACGGACAATTTTTATGAAAAGATGCAAGCATACAGATGTGAAAGGGAAGTGCTGGAATCGATTCTGCGTGGAAAAGTTTATTTTAATGCGCTCTTGATACTGAATAGTGGCTCCTGTCAGCTTTTCATTCAGCAAACCAATGGTAATCTGATTCCACTCTTCTTCTGTTCCGTTATAGGAAACTGCATGCGGATTTTTGCAGTTAAAAAATGTGGAATTTCCCACCTTAATCAGGGAATTTGGAATTGTAAGTGCCTCCAAATAGGTGTTTTCAGAAAAAGCGTACATTGCAACAGATGTAACACTGCTTGGAATGATATATGCAGTGTCTGTCTTTGCGGCTGGATAGATTACGAGTGTATCTTGCTTCTTGGAATACAGAACTCCATTTAGACTAGAAAAATTGGTGTTGTCTTTCGCAACCTGAATCTCCTGCAAAGCACTGCAGGAACCAAACGCATTTTTCTCAATTTTTGCAACACCAGTTGAAAGTTTCACAGACTTTAAAGAAGTACAGCCCAAAAACGCCATTTCGCCAATGGAAGTTATCGAATCCGGCACTTCGATGGATGTAATGCAGATAGATAGAATGCTCCAGCAGAGATTGCAGTAACTAGAAGTCCTTCGCAATTTCAGAGGGAATTACAACATCAGAAAACGGAATTGTCAAAGCCGGTGATCTCAATTGAATCTCCATGGTTGACATAGGTGACTGCGGAACTGTCTGTAGCATCCGTATTGGGAATTGTATAGGCATAGTATAAATAGTTCAGCCCAATATAGTCCTTGAACTCAAGCTGATAAGTTAACATTATTATACCGAATCGAATCGGCATCTACCAGTGCATAACCCAAAGTTTCATCCACTTCTGCCAGGGAGTCGATCTTGTCAGACAGAGCCTTTACTTTTCCTCCACAGACAATGCTGCATATTCCTCCGAGTTGACCAATGAATTGAGTGTATCCGTAATTTTTTGCATATCTGCCAATTCCTGCTCTGTGAACTGGCGGTAGACACGAACTATGACAGTATCGGAAGTATAGTTTTTTCCATTCACTGTATACTGTGCATAATAAGAGTAATCCCCTACCTGATTTCCGGACAGATCCAGATAATTGGAGTACACGATATCATTTCCGTACAAGTCTCCGTCATTGGGGTATGCAGCTGCACCATCATCATAAAGCACTGCCACTTCCTGATTTGTAGAAGCATCCATCAGCGAGACGGAATCCACATCCGCAGCTGTTTCAGCTATAAACAAAACTGACATTTCTTTTGAATCTACCAAAAAACGTTTGGTATTGGAACTCAACATAACATCAGTATTTATAGCAGAAACGGTAGTCCATTGGCAGAGTGTAGTAATTATGGATAAACAAACAACGCTTGAAATTATTTTCTTTCGCATAATAAATCTCACTTTTTATTGTTTTTCTAAGTTAATCATATCACATTTTATCGTAAAAATCAATGCTTTGTTCCCTAAATGCAAGTTTTAGTCCACCAAATGCAGATTTTTTCTGCCAAATAGAAAAGATGCGTGCGATTTTCTTCCCATTTAACAAATTGTCAATTTTCCCTTGTCCATCTCACAAACCGTATCGCACAGTACAGAAATATCTTCCGCCGAATGGGATGCCAAAAGAATTGTTTTCCCCTGTTCCTTTAGTTGGAGCAAATATCTTCGCATATCTTGTACACCGTCTTTGTCCAGTCCGTTCATGGGCTCGTCCAGGATCAGCAGGTCTGGGTCTTCCATGATTGCTTGTGCCAAGCCTAACCGCTGCCGCATACCCAATGAATATGCCCCTACTTTCTTTTTGCTTTTTGGAGCCAGTCCTACACTGGAAATGGCACGGTTAATCTCTTGCTTTCCGATTTTTCTACGAATTTGTGCTAGGAAATGCAGATTTTGATATGCAGTATAGCCAGGCAAAAAACCAGGAGTTTCAATAATCAGTCCCATACTCTCCGGTATTTCTCCTGGTTTTTTCTTCTTTTCCCCATTGATAT
>NZ_DXUU01000012.1 GCF_019417665.1 Ruminococcus sp. | reverse complement strand
AATGATTGGTGCGGTTTTTTTCAACTATCGCTTTTATTCAGCGTGTCCCTAGAATCACACAAAACAGAATAACGAGAAATTAGTCACCTGAATTTTATGCCGAAATCATTTCAAACGAAGAATCTGAAAGAGTATATAAATCAAAAAAATACTCAGGGAATATTATTTTTCCAAAATGAGCATATGGCTAACTTCTAATTTATTGCAGAAGAATGCAGTTTTAGAAAAATGGAATCTATTTAGAAAGGAACGAATCCAACATGACCAAAAAAGAACGTGCGCTCCGTGCCTGCGAGACTCTGGAGCAGGTCTATCCCGAAGCAACCTGTGCTTTGAAATACGAAAAACCATACGAGCTGCTCATTGCTGTCCGGCTGTCTGCCCAGTGCACCGATGCCCGGGTGAATCTTGTGACCCCAAAGCTGTTCGCTGCTTATCCCACCCTGGAGGACTTTGCAGCAGCGGATATTGCCGATCTGGAGGAGATCGTGCGTCCCTGCGGCTTTTATCACATGAAAGCCAAAAGCATCAAGGAAATGGCAGGACAGCTGCTGGAGAATTTTAACGGCGTTGTTCCGGATACCATGGAGGAACTGCTCACTCTGTCCGGCGTGGGACGCAAGACGGCAAATCTCATTCTGGGGGATGTTTATGGAAAGCCGGCAATTGTGGCAGATACTCACTTTATCCGTATTACCGGCAGATTGGGACTGACCAAGAGCAAGGATCCGGTACAGGTGGAGCGGGATTTAAGACCTCTCGTGCCGCCGGAACGCTCCTCAGATTTCTGCCATCGTATCGTTTGGTTCGGACGGGATACCTGTCGTGCCCGGAAACCACAGTGCAAGGGCTGCCCTATGGCAGAATTTTGTCCTTCCTGCGAAGAAAAAGTGTAAATTTGTGTAGAACCTATCAAATCCTATTGACAAAATGTCACGATCGTGATATACTAATAACTGTATAATTTGAATAAAAGGCGGTAAATTCATGGGCATTTTTAGTAAAGTATTCGGTTCCTACAGCACCCGCGAGCTTGCACGTATTGAACCGTTAAAAAACAAAGTAATGGATCTGGAAGAAGAATATAAGGCACTTTCGGATGCAGAACTGAAAGAAAAAACCAACGAATTCCGGGAGCGTCTGGAGGACGGTGAGTCCTTGGAAAGCATGGAGGCAGAAGCACTGGCAACCGTACGTGAAGCGGCTGATCGTGTTTTGGGCAAGCGTCCGTTCCCGGTGCAGATCATTGGTGCTATTGTACTCCATCAGGGCCGTATTGCCGAAATGAAAACTGGTGAAGGTAAAACTCTGGTTGCCTGCGTGGCTGCTTATCTGAATGCACTGCCGGGTAAGGGCGTTCATGTAGTTACAGTCAACGACTATCTGGCAAAAACGCAGTCTGATGAAATGGGCAAGGTGCTGCGGTTTCTGGGGCTGACAGTTGGCTGTATTCTTCATGGTCTGAATAACGACCAGCGCCGTGCCGCCTATAACTGTGACGTTACATACGGCACCAATAACGAATTGGGCTTTGACTATCTGCGTGATAACATGGTTATCTATAAGAAGGACAAGGTACAGCGGGAGCACAATTTCGCTATTGTGGACGAGGTGGACTCTATCCTTATTGACGAAGCGAGAACACCGCTGATCATTTCTGGTAAGGGTGATAAGTCTACCGCATTGTACGGTGTTGTGGACAAGTTTGCCAAGACCTTGACTCCGGCAACTGTCGTAGAAATGGACGACAAGCAGGATCAGGAAGAGATAAATGAAAACGCTGATTACATCGTGGATGAAAAGGCAAAAACTGCAACGATCACACGCCGTGGCGTCAAGAAGGCGGAGGAATACTTTGCAGTAGAGAATCTTATGGATCCAGACAACATGACACTGCTCCACCACGTCAACCAGGCGCTGAAAGCAAACGGTGTTATGCGCAAAGATATTGATTACATCGTAGAAGACGGCGAAGTCATCATTATTGACGAATTTACTGGCCGTAAGATGTTGGGACGCCGCTTCAATGACGGCCTGCACCAGGCAATCGAAGCCAAGGAAGATGTGAAGGTGGCTCAGGAGTCCAAGACCCTGGCAACGATTACCTTCCAGAACTACTTCCGTCTGTACAACAAGCTGTCCGGTATGACCGGTACCGCAATGACAGAGGAAGACGAATTCCGTGAGATCTATAAGTTGGATGTTATTGCCGTGCCGACGAACCGCCCGGTACAGCGTATTGACCATACAGACCTGATTTATCGTACTGAAAAGGGGAAATATAAGGCAATCATTGAGCAGATCTCGGAGTGCCACGAAAAGGGACAGCCGGTTCTGGTAGGTACGATTTCCATTGAAAAGTCAGAATTGCTCTCCTCCATGCTGAAACGTAAGGGCATCAAGCATGAAGTCCTCAATGCAAAGTATCACGCAAAGGAAGCAGAGATTGTTGCACAGGCAGGTAAGTTGGGTGCAGTTACCATTGCAACCAATATGGCAGGCCGTGGTACTGATATTATGCTGGGCGGTAATGCGGAATTTCTGGCAAAGGCAGAAATGCGTAAGCGTGACTACCCAGAAGAGATCATTACAGAAGCCATTGGTTTTGCCGATACAGATGATCAGGAGATCCTGGATGCCAGAGCTGTATATCAGGAACTGTATAAGAAGTTCAGCGAAGAGGTCAAGGAAAAGGCAGTTGCTGTAAAGGAAGCCGGCGGTCTGTATATTTTAGGTACAGAACGTCACGAATCTCGCCGTATTGATAATCAGCTGCGTGGTCGTTCCGGTCGTCAGGGCGATGAGGGTGAAAGCCGTTTCTTCCTGTCTGTTGAAGATGATCTGATGCGTATTTTTGCTGGTGATCGTTTGGAAAATATGATGCGTACGCTGAATGTGGACGAAGATACGCCCATTGAGAGTAAGGCACTCACGAAGATTATTGAGTCCTCTCAGCGTAAGGTAGAGGGACGGAACTTCAATATCCGTAAGAATGTCCTGAACTATGACGATGTTATGAATACCCAGCGTGAGATCATCTACAAACAGCGTGCACAGGTTCTGGATGGTGAGGATATTCACGACAGCATCATTAAGATGATGGAAGAACTGGTAGACGGAACTGTAAAGCAGTATATCAATGAAGAGGAAACAGATCACAATCAGTGGAATCTCATTGGTCTCCGGGATCACTTCTTGGGCTGGATCACAGAAGAAGGCGATTTGGAATATGATGATCAAGATCTGGCTGCATTGACTGCAAATGATATTATAGAAGCGCTGACTGAAAAGGCAAAGGAACTCTATCAGACGAAGGAAGACGAGTACGGCGACGAGATCATGCGTGAGCTGGAACGTGTGGTTCTGCTGAAGGTTGTAGATACCAAGTGGATGGCGCACATCGACGATATGAACGAACTGAAGAAGGGTATTGGTCTGCGTGCATACGGTCAGCAGAATCCGGTTGTCGAATATCGTTATGAGGGCTTCGAAATGTTTGATGCAATGGTAGACTCTATCCGTGAAGATACCATCCGTATGCTTTTGACAGTGAAACTGCAAAAGAATCAGGCACCGGAGCGGGAACAGGTTTCCAAGCCAGATGCACCCAATGCAGGTGCAGATGACGGCAGCTTCGGCGGTCAGCGACGCAATCCGAATAAAAAACGCTGAGGAACTTAGAAGCTGTCTTCACAAGAAAAGACGTTTTCAAATTCTTGTGAAGACAGCTTCTTAAACTGTATGAAAAAAGAACAGGGGACACGGCTTTCGCTGTGCTCCCCTGTTTTGGATGGAGGACTTATGGAAGGAACAGGGTATGAGACGTTTTCCTTTTATTACGACACTCTGACGGGAAATGTAGACTATCCGGCACGTGCAGTATATCTGAACGCTCTGATTCGGGAAAACCTCCGATCAAAGGGAAATGTTATGCTGGATCTGGCATGCGGCACGGGCACAATGACAGAAGAAATGGCAAAGTGCGGTTATGACATGATTGGCGTGGATTATTCCGCCGGAATGCTGAGCCAAGCCATGGAAAAGAAAATTGCTCAGGGACTGCCTATTCAATACGTGCAGCAGGATATGCGTGAGCTGGAACTATATGGCACAGTGGATGTGACCATCTGCACTCTGGACAGCTTGAACCATTTGCCGGATCTTTCTGATGTACAGAAGGTATTCCGGCGTGTGGCGGATGTCACAGAACCAGGCGGTTTGTTCGTGTTTGATATGAATACGTTGTATAAGCATCAGAAATTGCTGGGGAATCAGGTTTATATTTATGAAACAGACGAGGTATACTGCGTTTGGGAAAATACCCTGCGAGAGGACGGCTGCACTGTGGATATTATACTGGAATTGTTCCAGCTGTGCGAGGACGGACGCTATTGCCGTCAGGAGGAAACGCTGACAGAACGTGCCTATGCGCCGGAACAGGTGACAGCGGCTTTGCGGGAGGCTGGATTTTCTGTTATTGGTGTATATCATGCGGATACTATGGAACCCCTGCGGGATGACAGCGAGCGCATGGTAATTGCGGCTAGAAAGGAAGCATAGCGTGAAAAATACTATTTTGATGTTCAAGCAACACAAAAAGACCCACAATGTGAGCCAAATTTAAAATATTTCCACCTTTGGAATGCTTTTATAGGTCGGAACGAGCACCTGCACTTCAATTTCCGGTGGGTGGATGCACTTTTAATTGAAGCCGGGAGTTCCTTATTAATAATCAATTATATTATACAACATCATAAAAGAAAAAGCAAGTTTTTGTGGCAGCTTTTTCATTCCTATTTGTGCTGACGCCACAGCGGCAGAATGGAGATTAATATGGGAATTTTGAAACGTGTTATTGCAAAGGATGCCTCCGTTGTGGCATGTGCAGCGGATGCAACAGATATGATTTCGAAAATGGAACAAATCCATGAGACATCTGCGGTGGTGACAGCGGCACTGGGTCGATTGTCCATTGCGGCGAGCATGATGGGATATGGTCTGAAAAGCGAAAATGACAGCGTGACACTTCGTGTCAAAGGCGGTGGTCCGGTGGGAATGCTGGTTGCTGTGGCAGATAGTTATGGCAATGTCAAAGCGGATGTGGATCAGCCTATCGTAGAACTGCCTCTGAATGCTCAGGGCAAACTGGATGTGGGTGGCGCAGTTGGTATAGACGGTACTCTTTCTGTGGTGAAAGATCTGGGACTGAAGGAACCGTATGTGGGTATGGTGCCATTGGTCTCCGGGGAAATTGCTGAGGATGTGGCACAGTATTTCGCCACCAGTGAGCAGACGCCTACTGTCTGTGGATTGGGCGTGCTGGTGAATCCAGATCTGACGGTGAAAGTTGCAGGAGGATTTTTGATTCAGGTGCTGCCCTTTGCCAGTGATGCATGTATTGATACCATTGAACGGAATCTGAAAACCCTGCCGCCGGTGACAGCCATGATGGAACAGGGTATGACGACAGAACAGATCGCACTTCGGCTGCTGGATGGGTTGGAGCCTAATTTGCTGGACGAGGCAGAGGTGCACTATCAGTGTGATTGCAGTCGGGAACGGACAGAGCGTGTGCTGACTGCTCTGGGCAAGGAGGAACTAACAAAGCTTGCTGCGGAGGGCAAATCGGTAGATGTTAACTGCCATTTTTGTAAAAAGCAGTATACCTTTACGCCGGAAGAATTGCTTGCACTGTGCAATGAATAGTGTAAACAGATCTCTACAGAATAAAAAAATGTGGATTCAAAGGATGTGAAAAAATGCGCAATCAGAAAAAAGCCATTGTATTGCTGATTGTTATGGCTGCTTGGCTGATTCTTATGTGGAAGCTTTCCACAGCAAACGGTGCAGAAACTCTGCGTGATAGTATGCGTTTTGCCCGAAAAATCGGCTGCTGGATCTATGATGCTCCTACGGAGGCACAGCTAAACCACCTGAATCTGTTTTTGCGGAAAATGGCGCATGTCTTTCTCTATGCTGTTCTTGGCTGCATTTTTGCAATGTTTTGGCAATTGCTTCTGGAACGATATGCTATATGGAAACGGATACTTCCTCCGGCGCTATGCTGTACGGCGGTGGCATTTCTTGACGAACTGCAAAAAATTCCGATTGCAGGGAGACATTTTTCCTGTTCGGAATCTTTCCTGAATGCAGGAAGTGCTTTGGCAGTGATCCTGATTTTTTACTTCTGTGTTTGGGTTTGTACCAGAAATGAGCCAAAACAGAAAACTTCATTGTAATCCATCTGAGCATCGCAGGGAACAGGGTTCTGCGATGCTTTTTTTGTACATACATGACAAATTCTTGAAAGGAAATTCAAATTGAATTGTGAAAGTTTTTATAAAGTACTTGATTTACTGCCGGATTTTTGGTAATATAAAGGTATATTGTTTTTTGGAGATGTGATTGCAATATGGATACGCACGAATACATAGAGACTGTGGAAAATGCGTGGATGAAATCAGAACGAGTTATTTGCACGCCTTCTGGACTTGCTCGGGAAGCATTGTTTTACGTGCAGGAAATTGGAACTATGGCGTGCAGCCAGCCTCATCAGAACACCAGAGACTCGCTGGATACGTATTTGCTGGTATTGGTTCAAAAAGGGCAGGGGACGTTTACCGTTGCGAATGAAACGTATATTGTGCGGCAGGGAGATGCAGTATTTCTGGATTGTAATCAGCCTTATTCCCATTGCAGCAGCGCAGCAGACCCATGGCAATTTTTATGGATTCATTGGAATGGTTATGCCATGCCGGCATTGTATGAAGTGTTCCAGCAACGTAACTCATCTATGGTGCTTCCGAAGACGGCTGAAAATTTTCTGCCGCTGTTTCAACAGATCCGGGAAGCATCTGTGGAACAGTCTCCAAACTTTGAATTATATATTTCCCAGTATTTATCTCAGATGATGACGCAACTGCTAACAGCAAATGCAGCGGAATCCCATCGTGCTGTCAGTAATATGACGCAGAAGTGGGAGATGATTCATAGTTATTTGGAAGAGCATTTTGCGGATAAAATCACATTAGGAGAACTGAGTGAGATGTTTGGTATCAGCAAATATTATATGCTCCGGGGATTCAAGAAGAAATATGGCATTACTATTATACAATTTATCAACCAATGCCGTTTGAATTATGCGAAGAAACTGCTGCGCTTCACAGATTTACAGGTGGATGAAATTTCAGAAAAGTGCGGCCTCCAGGATTCCAGCTATTTCAATCGAATTTTTCGTACAATTGAGGGAAGCTCCGCCGGTTCCTATCGGAAAAAATGGCGCAATTAGACGGAATCAAATGGAATTAGTCATAATACACAAAAGGGAACTGTTCAGTGCAATAGTTCCTTTTTTATTTTAATGGAAAGAAGGCTGCTCCACATTGGAACAGCCTTCTTGAAAAAGGATCAACGATCTGTTTGCTTTGATTATTCCGTTACAGGAATCGTGTCCACCAGATGAACCAGGAACTTCAGAAGAGTAACGCTGTCATCGCCATTTACCTCGTTGTTTACATAGCAGTCTGCATTTGCAGCAGCCTGATCGGACAGTTTCACCTGGCCAGCCACAGCCTTGTTCAGCAGAACAGCGTCTGTAATATCTACTCTGCCATCTACATTGATGTCACCATACAGTGTCGGTGTTACATCGCCGCTGGTTTTGGTTGTTGTTGTAGTCTCATCGGAAGAAACTGTAGTGGTTTCAGTAGTGGTAGACTCTGTTGTGGTATCTGAATTATCGCTGTTGGGAAGCGGCAGATAAGCACCAGTCAAAACAACTTCAGAAGTAGCAACAGAATCGCCGCCGGGGTTATTCGCCCACCATACCTGAACCTGTGCGGTATTCTGTTCCAGTGCAGCGGCGCTGATGGCAGCGATCATGTCTGCATCTTCTACTTTGTCTGCGCCGTCATTGTAGGAAACTTCAAACGGTTTATCCAGTGTTACAGTGATTTTGCCGACCTGATCCATTTCCCACTTATAGGATACCCAGTAATCAGTGCCGTCTACTGTTGCAGAAATACCAATGCAGCCGTTTGCATAAGAGACGGAGGTGCCGGGTGAAGCGATAAAGTCTAGGATCACCGTATCGCCGATAGCTCTGTCAAATGTGATGTCGTAGTTGCTGCCATTCTCTGTGATTTCACCCGGAACAGTAGCAATCGGATCGGCAGTAGTTGCTGTTGTTGTTGTCGTTGAGGTTTCGATGTCAGAGGATGCTGTTGTATCCGATGTGTCGGACTTCGGCAGATAAGCACCGATCAGAACAACCTCGGAAGTTTTTAGAGAATTTTCATCGCTGTCGTTTGCCCACCATACCTGGATCTGTGCGGCGGTCTGCTCCTGTGCAGCTGCGCTGATCTTTGCGATCTGGTCTGCGTCCTCAACCTTGGCAGCTCCTGCGTTGTAAGAGATCTCAAACGGCTTATCTAATTTGAATGTGATATCGCCAGCGCCGTCAATTTCCCACTTGTAGGATACCCAATAGTCTGTGCCGTCTACATTGACAGAAATGCCAACACAGCCATTTGCATAAGCAACATTATCCGGGCAAGTGAAATCCAGAATCATTGTATCACCGATGGCTCTGTCAAAAGTTACATTATAGTTGCCGCCCTTGACTGCAATGCTGCCCGGATCGCCCTTGCTGGGATCTGGTGCAGGTGTGCTTGCAGTGGTAGTTGTTGTTCTGGATGTGCTTGAAGTTGTCACACGGCTTTGCGTTGTGCCAGACGGCTTAAATGCAGCATATGCTTCCTTGAATTCGTCCAGAGTGATTACCAGATCACTCTGATAAATTTCAGTTAGCGTATCCGGATTGTTGTAATTGGAGTCCATCAGGTGTTCGCCATACCAGGGCATGAAGTACAGCCAGTACGCACTTTCTTCTGTCATGTTTTGTACAGAAGGAATGGTGTCGTTCTCCATCATGGCGATCATTTTGGTATTGTCATACATTTTGATCAGACCATAGAATGTGGAAGAGATTGCACTCTCATTTGGCGATGTCGTGTGGGTAGACCAGTTAGTGGCATTATATTTGTCATATCCGATGATGTCAACATAATCAGCACCCGGATAGAACAGTGCAGAATCGTCACTGTAGGTGTAGCTGTTGAATTCCCAGATGAGGTTGTGCAGAGCATATTTATTTGTCAGCAGGTTGTACAGATACTGATATAGCTGTACGTAAACATCTGCGCCTTCTTTTGACCACCAGAACCATGCGCCGCTGCCGTCAGCACCGCCGTTACCCTCTGCTTCGTGGAACGGGCGGAACAGAAGCGGAACATCTGCATCTGCAACTTTTTTCAGTTCTGCTGCAAGATTATCTACAGCACGGAGGAAATATTCGTGTTCTTTTGTACCTTCAACCATGCAGTTTGCAGTAACAAAATCAGTCTTTTCAGAATAGGTTGTCTTGTCCCAAGCCAGTGTACCGCCTTCTGTGTAATCGCTCATGCTGGTAGGAACATTGATGTGCCAGCTTGCCGTTGCGATACCGCCGGAATCCTTTACCCAGCTGATGATACGGCTTGTAACACCGTCATCCCATGCATAAAGGGGACAGCTGTCGCTGAAGTCAAAGCCGCGGATTACGGGCTGTTCGCCAGTTTTTTCCTGGATGTAATTGAACTCATCCTCTCTGGAAGAACCATAATATTCCTGCTGACCGGAGATGACGTTTTTACCGTATACAGTGGAGAGATATTCCATGAGCTTTTGCGTTTCAGCGGTTGCTTCAGTATCACAGCAGGCTGTATCAGTTGCAATTACCTCCGGCAGCGTTGCTGCTTCCACACGGATATAATCGATGTTGACCCAGCCCCAATTGCATTCCACGCCGATTTCATTGTCGCCGGCAGTCAACTTTACGCTGCCGGTGTTTACCTCGGTCCATTCCCCCTCATCTGTTGTTGTACAACTGAAAGAACCGGAACTTGCACCGTTTACAGTAAGATATTCGATCTTGTCACCGTAGGGAGAGGAGTATCCTACGAAGATATCATACATGCCGGTGGTTTCGATGGGAATGGTTACGGTTGCCTTTTCACCGCCGTTTTCAAAGAAAACATAACTTCCGCTGGAAGCCGTTGCGTCTTCTTTGACGGTACCGGTGACAGTGCCGCTTTCAACTTCATATTTTGTGCCTTCTGCTGCGAAAGATGCCAATGAATTCATCATGACGCCATTCACAGTCATTGCGCCGGCAGTCAGAACTGTCAGCAGCTTTTGGGAGATTTTTCTCATAACATAATATCCTCCTCTAAGGAATAAATTTTGTACTTATTGTACCATATTTTTTTAGTTGTGTCAACACTTTTTTACGTTTGCCAGGAGAAATATACAATTTTTTGAGCGGAATTTACAATTTTAATACGACATGGAATTTTTTTGTATCGTTAAGTAGAAGAAAAATATGAATGAATCCTTGCATTTTCATTTTAGCTGTGGTATACTACTAATAAAGAAAACGAAAACAGGCATATTCGCCTGATCTGTATGGATCGGAACAGAAAGGGGACGGCAAGTATGCTGCACAATTTGCGAAACTGGGATCGTCAAGCGCTTTTGTGGCTCCAGGAACATTTCCGACGTGCCGGGTTGACGTTGGCCATGAAAATTGCTACATTTCTGGGAAACGGCGGTATCATCTGGCTGACAGCATGTGCCTGTCTGCTGTTTCGTCCGGAGACACGAAGAGCGTCTGTGACTGCACTGCTGTCACTGTTGTTTTCTATTTTTATCAATAATATCATGTTAAAGCACCTGGTGGCACGGGTACGTCCATTTGACCGTATTCAGGGTTTGACAGTGCTGATCCGGCGGCCGCAGGATTTTTCCTTTCCGTCCGGGCATACTTCCAGTTCCTTTGCGGTAGCAACTGTGTTTTTGAGTATGCTGCCCCTCTGGGTTGGTTTGGCAGCAATGACACTGGCGGTGTTGATCGCCTTTTCCAGACTCTATCTGGGAGCACACTATCCCTCCGATGTGGTATGCGGTGCTGTTCTGGGCGTGCTTTTCGGGCTTGCTGCATTGTATCTCATGCCGCTGCTGCTGAAAAGCTCGTGGCTGCCGGACTCGGTGCGTACCTGGTTTGATCTGGATGTCTTGAAGATGGCACGATTTTACAGTTAAAATTGAATTTTAAGTTATTCGATGATAAAAAAGCGCATAGACGGTGATGTTGATCCGTTCTATGCGCTTTTTTTATGCTTCCAGAGATTCCAGATCCTTCTGCCACAATGTTACGCAAGCATCGCTGGGCATACGCCAGTCGCCTCTGGGAGACAGGGTCACGCTGCCCACTTTGGGACCGTCTGGGAGACAGCTCCGCTTGAACTGCTGGGAGAAGAACCGCCAGTAGAATTTTTTCAGCCATTTCAGGATGGTGGTATCATCGTAGGTGCCTTTGAATGCAATCTGCGCCAGCCGGTAGATTTTGTGGGGCGCAAAGCCCAGACGCAGTACATAATACAGGAAAAAGTCATGGAGTGCATATGGTCCCACAATATCTTCGGTCTTCTGGGCAATGGTGCCATCCTGTTCCGGCGGCAGAAGCTCCGGGCTGACCGGGGTGTCCAGTACATCCCGCAGCACGGCAGAAAGGGTATCCTCTGTCTGGGACGCCTCATATGCTACCAGATACCGCACCAGGGTTTTGGGGATAGAGGCATTCACCGCATACATGCTCATATGATCGCCGTTGTACGTTGCCCAGCCCAGTGCCAGTTCGGACAGATCGCCTGTACCGATAACGATACCGCCAGTCTGGTTTGCCAGATCCATGAGCACCTGGGTGCGTTCCCGTGCCTGGGAATTTTCATAGGTCACATCGTGGACAGTTTCGTCATGTCCGATATCCGCAAAGTGCTGCCGGACACTGTCCTGGATGGTGATTTCCCGCAGCGTTGCGCCATATGCCTTTGCCAGACGGCAGGCGTTCTGATAGGTGCGGTCAGTCGTACCAAAGCAGGGCATGGTCACGGCGATCATGCCGGAGGAATCCAGTCCGCAGATACGGAAGGCGTGTACCATAACGATCAATGCCAGGGTGGAATCTAGTCCGCCGGACAGACCCACAACAGCGGTTTTACAGCCGATGTGCTTCAGGCGTGTGGCAAGTCCCGTTGCCTGTAGCATCAGAATTATTTCACAGCGCTGAGACAATTCTTGGTCGACCTTGGGGACAAAGGGGGATGGATCGATCCAGCGTGTCAGCTTGGTCTCTGTCAGGGGCATGGAAAAAGCGGTGGCAACAATATTTTCTTCCATTTGCGTCTGGAATGTGTTGGAACGGCGGCGTTCTCCGGCAAGCCGCTGGACATCCACATCGGCATAAAGAATCCCCTGAGTAAACAGCTGAGATTCTGCCAGAAGCGAGCCGTTTTCCAGGATCAGATTGTGTCCGGCAAAGACCATGTCTTGCGTGGATTCGCCGAAGCCGGCATCTGCATAGGCATAGGCGCACAGCAGACTGCCGGATTTCGCTTTGAGTATAGTACGGCGATAGTCCTCCTTGCCGATGATCTCGTCGCTGCATGATAGGTTTACGATTATGGTTGCTCCTGCCTTTGCCATATAGACGGAGGGCGTATCGCTGACCCAGACATCTTCACAGATTTCCACACCGAATACAAAATCCGGCAGTTCTGTGCAGGTGAAAAGCTGTTTTGCACCGAATTTCACCGTGCCGAATCCACGTGTGTCACGGATGCGAAGATAGGACTGGGGACAGTCCCAGGATGCATCCGGTCCGGCGGCAAAATGCCGCACTTCATAGAATTCGCTGTAATTGGGGATATTCTGCTTGGGTACCATGCCCAGAATGCCGCCTTCATAGCAGACGGCAGCACAGTTATACAGTCCGTTGCCGTGGACATAGGGAAGTCCCACAATGACAATGGCAGGCAGATCTTTTGTCTCCTGTAAAATTGTCAGCAGCGCATCCTGTGCCCCCTGGATCAGGGTACTTTGCTGAAACAGGTCACCGCAGGTGTATCCGGTAATGCAAAGTTCCGGGAATACAATGAGTTTTGCACCGGCTGAAGCAGCTTCCTTGGCGTGGACAATGATCTGCTGTGCATTATAGGTACAATCTGCCACCCGAAGCGGCGGCGTGACACAAGCAATTTTAATAAATCCGTCTTTCATGGACATACACACTCCCGTTCAATGGTTTTCTCTTATTATACCCGAAACAGGAGAAAAATGCAAGGCTGAGATCGTCTTGTTTACGCAAAGCAATTTTTCTTGACAGATTTTACAGCTTCTGGTATAATGAAAACAAGGGTACGCCAGAAACGGTATGGCGGTCTATTTCCAGCTCCCACTTATCTATTTCAGATAGATGGGAGGTGATGCGTTATGATGTGGAGTGTTGTTTCCGCGATTGTAAGCATTGTTTGTAATGTTGTTCGTGCGGTTCTCACATACTTAGCATACAAAAAGAAATAACCGCCCCTAGCTGACAACTAAAGCGGTTATTTCTTTAATCACTTAGTGGGAGCAGACCGTCTTACCGGCGTGCCCTTTCTTTATTTTTATTATACCCCATTTCAGCCCATTTGTCAAGAGACAGACCGGGCTTTTTATGCAATTTTGCAATTTATTCTTGCAAGACCACTTTGATGAGGGGTGAACATAGTTCTCCTGCAAATTGCCAGATAGGAACACACATTTGATAGGATCTGGATCTTAGATGACAATAAATTCACTGCTGGCATAGCCGATGATGCCCTGGTAGGAGACGACATCCCATCCGTTGGTGCGGCTGTAAACTGTTACGATGCCACCGTTGGGGATAGAGCCGATGATCTGTCCCTGTACGGACGGAAAGCTGCGGATATTCAGGCCGCTGCCGTCTGTGACGACCGTGCCCCGGAAGACAGGCCCGGCTTCGATGAGAGGGATGCCGAAATAGTCGCACAGAGACTGCACCAGATTGATGGCGATGGTGGTCAGATTGCTGCGGATCCAATTGGCATCTTCTTCGTTGTCGTGATAGCCGATCTCACAGAGAATTGCCGGTGCCTTTGTCTGGGTTACTTCGCCCAGGGTAGTGGTGGGACGTGATGTGACTTTATCTGGCAGAGGATAGATGCTCATAAAATTGTTAGCCGTAATGACCGCCAGTGTTTCGCTGTATTTGTCATAGGGAGAATAATAAATGTCAATGCCCCGGAGCTTTCCGGCGAGACTTTCTGGTGCAGCATTGCTGTGAAGCGCCAGATGCACGTCGAAATAGCCCGCATTGGAATCAGCAATAGCACCAGCGACATTCCGGTCGGGGTCATTCCGGACAAATGCAATACCGCTGGAACGCAGATATGGTTCCATGCGGTCTGCAATGAGATTCATATATTGTTCTTCGTTTCCGCCGCCTACGTATTCATTCCACTCCTGCGTGGACGGGCTCAAAAAAATCTTTGGCATTTCATTGACCTCTTTTCCATGGAAAGATTGGGAAGCGATCTGCTTCTCTTTCAATTTATGCAATGCAGCGGAAAATGGTGTGGTGGCATAAAAGGCTGCTGCAGGATCAGCAAGCGCATAGACGGCGGTTCAATGTTCCTGCCGCTTTTCCGCTTGACTGTTTGCAACAGCCTCTTTGTGCGGTATTGCCTTTATTATTGTTCTGTAAAAACAGTCTCGATGAGTCTGCCGGATTTCTCCGGGGTGTACTGCCAGCGATCGATATGGTCATCCTGGATGAAATATTGCATAGGCGCCGGGGGATCCGTATGGTCAAAGGCGTCGATGAGGATCAGCTTGACTTTCATTTTTTCTGGCAGAATGGCTTTGATATAGACGCTGGCGCACTGTCCGGCGGAAACACCCTCGTGCGGTTCTGCCAGTCCAGCGAGGTTGGGTGTCAGTTCCACAAAAACACCGTAGGATTCTACGGAACGAATGATGCCTGCGACTGTCTGCCCGGCGGAAAACTGTGCGGCATTTTCTTCCCATGTGCCCAGCAGCTCCCGGTGGGTCAGGTGAATACGGTTGGGTTCCACCTGGCGTACAATAGCACGAATGGATTGTCCCACGGTAAACCGATCTCTTGGATGTGCGATACGGGACACAGAGATCGTGTCAATGGGAAGGAGGGACGGAATACCGCAGCCGATATCCATAAATGCGCCAAAGCGTTCCAGATGTGTCACTCTCGCCGGAATAATGTCTCCCGGTCTGCACTGGGATAAATACTTCGCCCAGCATTCTTCCTGTACCGAACGGCGGGAGAGTATCGCAATGGGTTCGCCGGATTTGTCATTCTCGATACGCAGGATACGGAAGCAGACTGGTTTTCCAGCACGGGCAATCAGTGCGATATCCCTTGTCGTTCCTTCAGCAATGCCCATGGCGCCTTCTTCCCGTGGAATTCGTCCTTTCATACAAGGCAACTGCACCGTTAGATCATGGTTACTGTCACAAAGAATGGCTCTAGCTTCTAAAATGGTTCCGGCATACATGGCGTGTTCCATAGTGGCAACGCTATGTAATGCAGCCTGATTTTCGGCAGTGTGGAACCGGCTTCCTTCCGGTAAATAGTTGTTCATTTTGACCTCCCTGAAAATATATTGTCAACGAATTCATGAAGCCATGACTGTCGGCAGCATTCCTGGCGGCAGTCGGATTGGTTTAGTGTATGTTCAGACGGTATAGATTATGCAACAATAACCGGAAAGACACCGGTGGAATATATTGTATCATAAAAAAGAATAAAATGCAAAAAATATGAAAAAGTAGTTTTCTGTTTTATGTAACTTCACCGGATTTCTAGGTGCGCTTTTATTGTTTTTATACAAAGACAAAAAAATATTGTCCGAAGATATTGCCTTATTTAAAGAAATGGGGTATAATAAAATGTACTTATGTGATTCGAACGCAGTGCAGGCAAGGAGGGATCGGCAGTGGACGTGCGGCCAGCGGATATTTTGGTGATGAAAAAACCGCATCCCTGCGGCAGTAATACCATGTATGTGATCCGTGCAGGAATGGATTTCAAGCTTCGCTGCACCGGATGCGGCAGAGAATTTATGGTGCCGAGAAACAAGATCGAACGCCGGATCAAACAAATCCAGCGAGAAGCATCGGAAAACGGATAATAATCCCAAAAATATGTACGCAGGAAACGGAAGAAAGGCAGGAAAGCGGCATGCTCGAAAAGCTTCGGCAGATGGAAGAAAACTATCATCTCATGCAGGAAAAAATGATGGATCCGGATGTTGTGTCGGACAATCAGCAGTATGCGCAGCTGATGCGGGAATATAAGCATATGCAGCCCATCATGGAAAAGTATCATGCTTATCTGTGTGCGCAGAATAATTTTGATGAGGCAAAGGAACTGCTGGAGGCAGAGAACGATGCAGAGCTTTGTGAAATGGCACAGGCAGAACTGGAAAGCAGCAAGACGGAGATGGATACGCTTCAGGAGGAACTGAAGCGGCTTCTTTTGCCGAAAGACCCTGACGATGATCGGAACGTGGTTATTGAGATCCGTGGCGGCGCTGGAGGTGACGAGGCATCCCTGTTTGCAGCATCTTTATATCGGATGTATACCATGTATGCAGAGTCTCAGGGTTGGAAGCAGGAAGTGCTGAACGCCAACGAGACAGAACTGGGAGGCTATAAGGAAATCAGCTTTTCTATTGAGGGGGAAGGTGCCTATTCCCGGCTGAAATATGAGAGCGGCGTGCATCGGGTACAGCGTGTGCCTGAGACGGAATCTCAGGGACGCATCCATACCTCTACAGTGACAGTGGCTGTCCTGGTAGAGGCGGATGAGGTCGCTGTGGAGATCCAGCCGACCGACCTGCGGATCGATGTGTTCCGTGCAAGCGGTGCCGGCGGACAGCATATTAACAAGACGGAATCGGCGGTGCGAATCACCCATCTTCCCACAGGGCTTGTGGTGGAATGTCAGGACGAGAGAAGTCAGTATAAAAATAAGGATAAGGCAATGAAAATTCTTCGATCTCGTCTATATGAGCAAATGCTCCGGGAACAGAATGACAAAATTGCATCGGAACGAAAAATGCAGGTGGGTACCGGAGACCGCTCCGAGCGGATTCGTACCTATAATTTTCCCCAGGGACGCATGACAGATCATCGGATCGGTCTGACCTTGTATCGGCTGGAGGATATCATGAATGGAAATTTAGACGAAGTATTTGATGCTCTTGCCACAGAGGACGAACTGGAACGGCTGGCAGGGCAGCAGGAAGAGGCGTAATAACGTGGAAACGAAACGACTTTCGGATTGTGCTTCTGATTTGCTGGAGGCTGCCGAGTTACTTAAGAATGGCCAGGTTGTGGGTATTCCCACAGAAACGGTATACGGTCTTGCCGCAGATGCCAGAAATCCACAGGCAGTGCGGCAGATTTTCGCTGCAAAGGGCAGGCCGGCAGACAATCCCCTGATCGTACATCTTGCAGATATACGTCAGCTGGGAGAAATTGCTGCGGAAGTACCGCCTCTGGCAGAAAAGCTGGCGGAACGGTTCTGGCCAGGTCCTCTGACGATGATCCTGCCGAAGCAGGCACAGATCCCGGAAATTACTTCCGGCGGTCTGGATACCGTGGGAGTTCGTATGCCCTCCCATCCGGTGGCACGTGCGCTGATTCTGTTGTCTGGTGCGCCCATTGCAGCACCCTCTGCGAATATTTCCGGCTATCCCAGCCCTACGACGGCGGAGCATGTGATTCGGGATATGCAGGGGAAAATTGCAGCAGTAGTAGATGGCGGTGCCTGTTCTGTGGGCGTCGAATCTACAGTCATTGCGCTGGAAAGTGCGGATACGGTGCGAATCCTGCGGCCTGGGTTTGTGACTGCGGAAATGTTGGGAACTGTCGTGCCCCACGTGACTCTGGATCCTGCTATTCTGCATCAGCTGCAGGAAGGGCAGGCTGTACGGTCACCAGGGATGAAGTATCAGCATTATTCGCCTCACGCACACGTGATTCTCGTGGAAGGTACATGGAATGCATTTGCAGATCTGGTTCAGCAACAGGCGGAGACAGGGATCTGTGCCCTTGTGTTTGATGGCGAGGGAAAGGATCTTTCTGTGCCGTGTTTGACATACGGTTCAGATGACCAGGAGCAGGCGCAGCAGATTTTTTCAAAATTGCGTGAATTTGACGATATGAATGCGCAGAAGGTCTATGTTCGTGCGCCGAAGCCGGAAGGGATCGGTCTGGCCGTCTATAATCGTCTCATTCGTGCGGCAGGATTTGAGGTGATACAGGTATGAACAGTCTCGACGGAGTTATGGTGATCGGTCTGACCGGTCAAACGGGGGCAGGGAAGAGCACAGTTTCTAAGGTGTTTGTGCAGAACGGTTTCCGGCTTATTGACGCAGATGCGATCTCCCGTCTGGTGGTAAAACGTGGTTCTCATTGTCTGGCGGATCTCCGGGAGTGCTTCACAGATGTGATTTTGACAGCAGACGGTGAACTGGATCGCAAGGCAATGGCTGCCATTGCTTTTTCGGATCATCATAAGCTCGAAATGCTCAATACCATTATGTATCCCTACATCATGGGAGAGATCCTGCGGATGATCCACCACTTTTCTCAGCAGAACCATAAGCTGATCCTGCTGGATGCACCAACGCTGTTTGAAAGCCGGGCAGATGATTTCTGCGATCTCATTATTTCTGTGGTGGCAGAGCCAGAACTGCGAAAACAGCGGATCATGAAACGGGATCATATTTCCGAAGAAGCAGCACAGAAGCGGATGCAGATGCAGCATAGTGAATCCTTTTTTCGGGAGCATTCGGACACTGTGCTTGAAAATAATACGACCTTTTTAGAACTGGAAGAAGCAGCACAGGAATTGTCTGCAAAGCTCATCCGGTATTATGAAGCCAAGTTTGGCGTACTTGTATGATTATTTATGAGAATACTCAAAAGTATTGAGAATGGAGGATTTTCAGATGGAAGAAAAAACATCAGCAGCAAAGAAAAAGAAAGAACAGCTGTTTGCAGCGGCGAAACACGGTGCAAACCGGATCTCCGGGGAAGAACTTGCAGCAAGCACGGCGTTTGCAGCGGATTACATGGCTTTTTTGAATGCGTCTAAGACAGAGCGAGAGGCAGCCAAGAATGCTGTGGCATTGCTGGAACAGGACGGCTTCAAGCCTTTTACACCGGGCATGTCTTTGAAAGCCGGTGATAAGATCTATGTGAACAACCGGGGCAAGGCTGTCATTGCCGCTGTTATTGGTACTGCCCCCATCCGTGAGGGCGTGCGTCTCTGTGCTGCACACATTGATTCACCTCGTCTGGATCTGAAGCAGAATCCTCTGTATGAGGATCATGAGCTGGCTATGTTCAAGACGCACTATTATGGCGGCATAAAAAAATATCAGTGGACGACCATTCCGCTGTCCTTGCACGGCGTTGTGGTAAAGGCGGATGGCACTTCCGTAGAAGTGAACATCGGTGAGGATGCCGGCGATCCGGTATTCTGTGTTACAGATCTGCTGCCCCATCTGGCGCCCCAGCAGATGAAGCGCCCGGCAAATGAGATCGTCCGGGGCGAGGAACTGAACATTCTGGTTGGTTCCATGCCGTTTAACCAGGATGAGGAGAGCGAACAGGTGAAGCTGAACATTCTCAGCATATTAAACGAAAAATACGGCATGACTGAGACTGATTTTCTGTCGGCAGAGCTGGAAGCAGTTCCGGCATTTCCGGTGCGGGAACTGGGATTTGACCGCAGCATGATCGGCGGTTACGGACACGATGACCGTGTCTGCGCTTATCCGGCACTGCGTGCACTGCTGGACTGCAAAACACCAGTGCATACGGCTGTGACGATCCTGACAGATAAAGAAGAAACAGGCAGTGATGGCAATACAGGTCTGTGCTCGTCCTATTTGCCTTACTTCCTGGAAGATCTGGCAGACTGCTTCGGCGAAAAGGGGCGTCATGTCATGCATGCATCCCAGTGCCTGTCGGCAGATGTTAATGCGGCATTTGATCCGACTTTCCCGGATGTTATGGAGCAGAAGAACTGCGCTTATCTGAATCATGGCGTTTGCGTGACAAAGTTTACCGGTGCACGGGGAAAGTCCGGTACGTCGGATGCTTCGGCGGAATTTGTGGGAACCATTCGCCGGGTACTGGATGCCGACGGCGTGGTATGGCAGACAGGGGAACTTGGTAAGGTCGATGCAGGCGGCGGTGGAACCGTTGCAGCATATATTGCAAATCTGGACATCGACACCATTGACGTAGGCGTGCCGGTGCTGTCTATGCACGCACCTTTTGAGGTGGTATCCAAACTGGATGTATATATGACTTATCGTGCGTTCAGTGCGTTTATTGCATCGTAAACAGAGAGAATATGGGGTGTCGGTAGAGTTTGTCTTGCCGGCACTCTTTGTTTATTCAAACGATCATTTTGAATAAGGGGTATCACTATGAGTCTTTTCCACAAAAAATCAAAACCGCTCCCCATTCCGAATGGCTTTACGCCGGAATCCATTCGCATGGAATCCAGTACCTGCACAGGTGAAACCACCATCGGCTTTTACAGTCCGGCGGAAAAACGGCTGTGTTTTGCGGAACTTGTGCGCAATGAAGAAGATGTAGAGGCGTTTTATGCAAAGTATGGGCTATTATATAAGTCGTAGGAAGGAAAAATGAAATGAGATTATTTGATTTCTTGAAAAAGACGAAAACCGATGTAGAACTGTACTATGAAGAACGAGAGAAGCAAGAAAGGAACGCATCTTCGTTTTGCAATTTCGGGGAAAATGAAACTTTTCGTCTCACTGTTCAGGATGCTTTTTCCATTTTTGGCAGGGGAACTGTGGTTGTCGGAAAGATAGAATACGGTACTATAAAAGTGGGGGATATTCTGACATTACAGCGTATCGACGGAACTAGCCGGGAGGTTTCTGTGATGAGAATTGAACTTTTTCGCAAAATGGTAAACACAGCATCTGCGGGAGAAAATGTAGGGATTCTTCTAGGTGAAATCGGGAGAAACCAGGTGGGAAAAGAGGATATTCTGATAAAGTGAGGAGCGTTTGACTTGTGATAACTTTACCGTCGAAAGACAGTGCAAAATCCAAAACACGGAAATCTCCTTCCCTGCGAAAAAGCACACGCTGCATGATTGCTGTCATTTTGCTTATGATATTGCTGAATTTGCTGGCATGGTGCAGCACATCTTTTTCTGACTGGTATGCTGAAACTGTTTTCCCACGTCTGAGCCGGACTTTCTCAAGGCTCTGCGGATGGATTCCTTTTTCCGTGGGAGAAGTGCTGATCGCCGTTGCTCTGTTTCTGGTCATTGCCTTGCCATTGGCGTTTGTGTTGTGCATGATTTTTGTCAAAGGAAAGCGCTGGAAAATCAGCTGCGGCTTCGGACGTGCGGTGGGCTGGATTTTGACGTACATATTGGTCACAGAGACCTGTAATTGCTTTATTTTATATCACGCCACGCCTTTCGGGGAGCGATATTTCCGGATGCGTGACTATACCGGGCAGGAACTTCTGACATTGTACAGCGATCTCGTGGAAACAGCGAACACGCTGGCAGTCCAGGTGCAGCGGGATGAAAACGGTTGCTTTGTGTTACAGGACGATCTTTATGAGACAGCCAATGCTGCCATGCAGAAGCTGGGAGAAACATATTCTCAGTTTCGGGGAAATTATCCCCAGCCCAAGGAAATCGGTGCATCCTATATTATGAGTCAAATGAATCTGACCGGAATCTATTTTCCTTTTACCTTGGAGGAAAATTACAATGGCGATATGCTGGATATCAACAAACCCAATACCGTTTGTCACGAATTGTCCCATCTTTGCGGCAGAATTCAGGAAGATGAAGCAGGCTTCCTGGCATATCTTGCATGTATCGGCAGCGAAAGTATAGAATTTCAGTACAGCGGCACCGTTGCTGCCTTAGAATATGTCCAGAATGCAGTGGCTTCCAGGGATATCACTGGGAAGGAGGCTGTGATGGATACTCTTTGCGATGAAGCGAGACAGGATATGTTTGTCTTTCTGCCGGAGAATTATTGGGAGACAAAGCAGGAAACCGTACCAGCAGTAGTGGCGACTCAGACCGTTCTAGAAACATCTTCCTCAGCTATGGACACTTCCTTAAAGCTCAATGGTGTGGATGACGGAAAACAGAGCTATTCCCGTATGGTAACACTGCTGCTGGCATATTGGGACAGTCAAGGAAAACTTTCATAATGCGGTCTTGACTTATATTTGTTTTTGTGGTATCATGATGTACGAACTTTTTTCGGAGGTGAGAAAATGGCAGTGCCAAATGATCCGGTGATCCTTATGAGTTATCTGAATACCCAGCTCCGAGATCACTACATTTCTTTGGAGGATCTTTGTAAGACTATGGATCTGAACCAGGCAGAGATCACTGCAAAGCTGAATACCATTGGCTATGTTTACAATGCACAGCGGAACCAGTTTGTTCCTGCATGAAAAAAGCGGAATACTTTCGGCGGTTATGCCGCGTATTCCGCTTTTCTTATTTTTTCAGATATTGTTTTGCTGTCCGGAGCAGTTTTTCATTGCACTCTTTCAGCGAGCATTGTGTCAGATCTACTACGACATCCGCATATTTTTCATATAACGGGCAGCGCTCCGCATACAGTTCTTCCAGGGTGGTACAACCGCTGTGGCAGACAACACCTCGTGTGACCAGGTTTCCTATGCGCTGAGTCAGATCGCCGAGTGCATGGTACAGATATATGATAGTGCCTGTGCTTTTGAGATATTGCATGGCGGCTTCATGATAAATGGCACTGCCGCCAGTGGAGATAATTGCTTGATTGGTATGGATGGACTGGAGAATAGTGCCTTCCAATTGAATGAACCCCTCTGTTCCGTTTTCCTCGATCAGATCCATCAGCGATTTCTGATAGGTTTCCATGATCACCTCATCTGTGTCGATAAAATGATAGGAGAGTTTTTCTGCCAAGTTTTGTCCCAATGTACTTTTTCCAGAACCTGGCATACCGATCAAGATAATATTTTGCATTGTCTTTCCCCTTCCTTTTTCATGTGAAATATCCATATCATTTTATCACATTGCCGCAAGAATTGCAAGCTGATATGAAAGCGCAAAAGAAAAGTTACCCATTTGATGCAGAAACTTTTTATTTGCAATTTCTAAAATCTTCCGAAACGAGAAAATGCACAAAAATATAATCTAAATATTCATAAACATTGTTGAAATCGTTATAATTTCATGGTATAATGAGTTTATTCCTAAAAGGCAGAAAGTGCATATTCCATTTGGACAAGAAAGCAGCCTTTTGAAAGGAGATGGAAAGGATTATGCGCAGCAGGCAATTTTCTTTTTTGTGTTTATTGGATGAGATTACGAGAAAACTTCAGAATGGTCAACTGCACCAGGGCGATCCCATCTCATCTGATGCAGAACTTGCAAAGGAATTACATCTGAGTAAGAGCGCAGTGCGGGATGCGATTCGAGATCTGAATACCGTGGGAATTCTGTCATCTTCGAAAGAAGACGGGAACTATCTGGAAGGAAACATGTCTGAGGGCATGAGAAAATCGCTGCATGTTCTGTTGTTGCTGAAAGAGGTATCGCCTTTTGAAGTATGTCAGATGCGTCGTGCCATGGAGATAATAGCATTCCCTCTTGCATTTGCACGTCGAGATGAACTAGACATTCCGGAACTGGAAAATCTGCTCTATCAGATCCAGTGTGGCAGCATTTTAGATAATATTTGCGCAGATGAAGCATCTCATATGTGGCTGATGGCAGCTTCCGGAAACCATCTGATGGAAAGCATAATGCAGTCTATCTGGGGGATTTGTTCTACTCAAGTGAATTTGATACTCTCTGGCGGTACGGAATTGGTTCGTCAGAAGCTGGCGGATGCCCATACGCAGCTATATAAAAGCTTTGTGTTAGAAGATATGGAAATGGGACTGAATGCCATTGACTTGCACTACCAGATCATTGAGCAGGTGTTGGAAGAGCGGAATCTTGGTTAGCGGCTATTCGTGACAAACTTTTTTAGAGCGTGTCCACATAAAAGACGTATATTTTATGTGAACACGCTCTGACATAGCGGAGGGATTACATGAATTTATTTTTGACATTGGCGTTTCTCTTTTGCATCGGCAGTGTATTGGGATGGGGAATCGAGGTGATTTTTCGCCGTTTTTTCTCGGCGCATCACTGGGTGAATCCGGGATTTCTGGTGGGACCATATCTGCCTTTGTATGGCGCCAGCTTGTGCGTTTTGTTTTTGCTGGCGATGTTGGAACCACTGATTCCCATTGAAAATGCCTGGCTTAAAAAACTGATCTTGTTTGTGGGAATGGCGATTGCGATTACCATCCTGGAGTTTGTGGCAGGCATGATCTTTATCCATGGCATGAAAATCAAGCTGTGGGATTATTCCGATCAGTGGGGGAACATCAAGGGCATTATCTGTCCGTTATTTACATTTTTTTGGATGATTCTCAGTGCGATTTATTATTTTCTGGTGCATTCACATATTTTGTTTGCCTTGGAATGGCTCTCGGAGAATCTGGCATTTTCCTTTGCTATCGGATTTTTCTACGGCGTATTTGTGTTGGATGTGGCATATTCTACTCGTCTTATGGTGAAGATCCGGGCTTTTGCAGCAGAGACAAATATTGTCGTGCGGTTGGAGGAACTAAAAGAGGATTTCCGGGCACGGCTGCAAAAAGGACGTGTGCATCGGTTCTTCTTCCCTATGCACACAGGGACGCCTATGCGTGAAATTCTGGAAAGTCACCTTTCTCAGCGATTCCCTTTGGAAAAGCGGCGTGTGATTGGAAAGAAAAAAAGATCCTCTGCTGATTCAAAAAAGTGAAATAATAAAAACGGCTTTGCAAAAATCTGTAAAGCCGTTTTTCTGTAAAAAAGTCCTTCCAAAGAATACTATTTAAAAAAACCTTGGGAAAATATATCCAGATTATAAATAAACTGTTTTTTTGGAGCGGATTTTATTTTTGAGGTACTTACCGTTTCTTACAAAATCAACGTTATTTTTTACATAGTAAGTAATTTCAATGGAAACTGTGCTATAATAGCTGTGGGAATTGTGGTAAGAACAGCGAGATAGAATGTATGAAAAATACCATTTATTATATTTCTGCTGCATTTTAGACATTACTACAAAAATATATTATGGAATCTGATCGGAAGTTTATGAATGGGGTACCTCAAAGGGATGAAAATCTACATGCTTTGTATCATGCAGAGATGTAAGGGGCTTTTGATTGAACGGGCAGGTTCTTGACGATATGTCCCGGAAAGCGCAGAGGAGGTGAAGGGGAAAATGACAAATTGGATGAAGATCAGTGCTCGTTTTGGCGGTATGTTTGCTGCCTTGGCGATGCTGGTCACAGCATGGACAGTGAATTCGACCTGTATTTATTTGACGCATCAGGAAGAATTGCCGGAACATGCAAAGAAGCTCAGAAAGTTCTGATCAGTAGTACAAAGTAATGTAATTCTAATAAATGAAACGGAGGCACAAAAAATGAGACAAGGCGTACTGAAAGTATATGGTTTGTTTGGCAGTATGATCGCAGCGCTTGCAATGTTGATGACTGCCATGACAGTGAATTCCACATGTATCTATCTGACACATCAGGAAGAACTGCCCCAGGATGCGAAGAAACTTCGTAAATTCTGATGTTTGCTAAACTATCAGATTCAATTACAAGATCTCTTGCTGAGAACGGTAAGGTTAAAACAGAAGATCTGGCACTTTGTCAGTATGGTGTAAAGCAGCTGCTGACAATTTTGCTGAATTTGATGACAGCGTTGGCGATCGGATGTCTTTTTGGCATGGTTTGGGAAAGCATTTTGTTTCATGCAGCTTATATTCCCCTGCGTAGTTACGCCGGCGGATTTCATGCTAAGACGCCCTTGCGCTGTTATCTGTATTCCATTTTGATGATAATTGTAGTGCTGATGGTATTGCGTTATGCGCCGGAACAGAACATATATGATGGTGTTGCATACCTGATTTCTGGTGTGATCTTCTGGAAATTGGCACCGGTGGAGGATCATAATAAGCCTTTGGATGAGATCGAGAAAAAGGTATTCCGAAAGCGTACCATCTTCGTGTGGTGTCTGGAGAGTGCAGTTATCATACTTTTCTTTTTTCTGCATTGGCAGCGGGCAGGACGATGTATTGTGCTGTCTATGCTGGTATTAAGCTGCATGCTGATCGCAGGAAGAATCAAAAATGTCCGGTATCAATGCTGAAATGTCATGTATAAGCCGGAAAAACAAAAGATATATATAATAGTGAACAAAAGAGAAACAAAAAACGAGTTGATACCACAGAAACCCATTTTTCCATACGTTTGATTCAACCTATCCGGCAGAGAATGGATGGGGATAATATAGTGTGTCATATTGCAGATACATAATACTTATGGCGAATGGAATCGTCAAAACAGCGATGGAATGCCACGTGATTATGAACTGGAGACAACAGAACTTACACGAGCAGAAAATTGGGAACTGAATAAGAAACTGCTTTCTGAAAAAATGCATCAAAAAGATAAGTGCATGGAACTTTTGGAAAGCAGGATTGAAGTCCGGGCAGAGAGAAAAATACTGTCCGGACTTTTTGCATGACAGCAATGGAACGATGCACCTTTTTTTGCTGTATGGAATATACTAGATTGAACCTGAAAGGAGGAACAGAAATGAAAATTGTTGTTGTGAAGAGCCCACGTTTACTGTCCGGTTTGTTTCGTGTTATATTCAAGATCCAGAAAGAAACACCCCTAGAAGACCGCTAATACCAATTTTCAATCAAACTGATGATAAGAGCCTGTTCAGCATCTTTTTTTGCACGTCTTTTCGGCAAATTTTGCCGTTAACTGCGTCGAAAATCCTTGCCATACGTCAGTATGCCTGCGGATTTTTTCCTTGTAAACGACAAAATTATGCTCGAAAATCCGCACATAAAAAGATACTGAACAGGCTCTAAGATTGGCAGATAGCATTTTGTCAATCAAGGAAATCAGCCGCAGGCATACTGTCGTATGGCAAGGCTGATTGATGCAGAGTGACGAAATGATAGCTGTCAAGATTATCAATAGGTTGATTGAAGATTAGTATAGACTATCCATATTCAGGAAACACTGTATGATTATCCTGCGGTGTTGTCCCTGTGCCTTTCCCTTTGAGCTATGGGAGAGGCATATTTTTTTTGTGCTGGACATAGAGTGAACCAGTACACATGGGCAAATCGTTTTGTGAGAGGAGAAGAATATGGAAAAATTTGACGTAAATGATAAAAAAGAAGATGCTTTGGAGGAAAGTCAGGTGACATCCATACCTGAGCCAATCCATATCACGGGGGAAGTAAAACAGAAAAAGGAACAGCATGCTGATGACGTAGCTTTGACTCAGTGTATTCTGTGTGTGATTCTGGTGTTGTGTGTGTTTGCGCTGCATTGGCTGAAACCGGAGTGGCAAGAGATGCTTCTGACACAATATGCGATACATAGAGATGCGCCGCCAGTGGCGTGGCTGGATCATTTTTTGAAGGCAGTCCAGCAGTGGATAGCTGGATGATTCGGCTGCATTGGCATAGAATGACCATTTGCCTGGACTTCAGTTTTTTTGCTGTTGCTGCATGGATCGCACTTTTGGGCGGAGAGCGTTTGTTCTGGGAAATTTTGTTTGCATGCCTATTGCATGAATTGGGGCATTTGATCGCTATGGTGTGCTTTCGCCGCCGGGTGAAGCTTTTGACATTCTGCGGTGCCGGCGTTACGATTCAGCCGGAAGGAGACTACGCTGCCTATTGGCAGGATCAGATTATATTGCTTGCCGGGCCGCTTGCAAATCTGTGTTTTGGGAGTGTTCTTCTGGCAATTCAGGGTGAATGTGAGCTTGGAATACTTCACCTGGGGTTGGGTTTCTTTAATCTCATGCCTTATTCTCATCTGGACGGCGGTTCGATTTTGTATACTGCACTCTCTGCAATGGATTTGTTGCCGGATCGAATTGAGTATATCCGGAACGGCATCAGCCTATGTTTTTCAGTGGGGTTGTTCTGCGTGGCATTTGTCTTTGGAATTCGAAATATTTCCTTATATGGCATGGTGCTGTATCTGCTCCTTCTGCAATTTCTGTCTAAGAAGTAAGCATCAAAAAACTTTTATTTAGGGTAACAAAAAAGCTGTTGCATTTTACCTTGCAACAGCCTTTTTATGGGACAAAGATTATAAGATAAAACAAATCAATCCACTGCAACCCTCGTTGATGATCCGCTGCAATGTTTCCTGCAATTTCAGTCTGGCGTCCATGGGCATCTTGGAAAGTTTGTTGTGCAGGCCTTCGCCAACCAGTTCGTGCAGGGACTTGCCGAAGATGTTGGATGACCAAATCTTTGTGGGATCTTCTTCGAAGCCTTCCAGCAGGTACATGACCAGTTCTTCGCTCTGTCGTTCCGTTCCCACAATGGGGCTCACTGTAGTGCGGATATCTGCACGCATCATGTGAATGGACGGCGCAGAAGCACGCAGGCGCACACCGTATCTGCCGCCTTGCTTGATGATCTCCGGCTCTTCCAGGGTCATTTCTTCCTGATCGGGCATGACAATGCCATAGCCTGTTGCCTCTACTTCACGCAGTGCCGGTTCGATCTTAGCGTATTCTTTTTGTATCCGGCTCAGTTCCATAAGAATGGGCAGCAGGTCGTTTTCGCCGTGGATATCCAGTCCGGTTGTTTCGCCCAGGATACGGTAGAACAGTGTGGAATCAATGCCGATCTGCACAGTCACGCTGCCAGAGCCCATGTCAATATCCCGTATGGCAGCATCCGTCACATAAGGACAGGTGCGCACGGCTTCTGCAAAGGTATCTGTATCCCGGATCGTATGGATCTCTGCTGCGGCTTGGCGGATGCAGGAAAAGACGGAATCCCGCAGCCAGTGGTCTTTCTCCAGCTCAGCGATCCAGTGGGGCATACACACGTTGATCTCCCGGACGGGAAACACCCGGAGCAGTTCTGTCAAAATGGTACGGATGTCGCTTTCGTCCAGGTCGGGACAGCTCACGGGTATCACCGGTGCATTGTACTGCTCCTGAAGTCTTGCCGCCAGTTCTTTGGCTTCTTTCGTATGGGGATGCAGGCAGTTAAGCAATACTGCAAAAGGTTTCCCTAGTTCCTGTAACTCCTCAATGACACGCTGTTCACAAGCGGCATATTCTCCACGGGGCAGATCAGTAATACTGCCATCTGTGGTGACCACCAGACCGATGGTGGAGTGCTCTGCAATAACCTTTCGTGTGCCAACTTCTGCTGCCATATTGAAAGGGACTTCCTGATCAAACCATGGGGTATGCACCATTCGGGGCTGTTCATTTTCAATATACCCCAGTGCACTGGGGATGATATAGCCTACACAGTCGATCATGCGCACACGCATTCTTGCTGCATCTCCCAGTGTTAGCTCCACGGCTTCTTCGGGGATAAATTTCGGCTCTGTGGTCATAATGGTTCTGCCGCCGGCAGATTGGGGGAGTTCGTCAATGGCGCGTTCCCGCCAGGATTCGCTCTGGATATTCGGGATGACCAATTGTTCCATGAATCGTTTGATAAAGGTGGATTTTCCCGAACGAACCGGGCCGACTACCCCTACATAAATATCGCCCCTTGTACGCCGGGCAATGTCTGCGTAAATATCATTTGCCATTCTATCTGCGCCTCCTGTACACACTTGTTTGAGCGTGTTCTTTTTATATGAAATAATGCTCTAGTGGACGATAGGAATGAAAAGCATACCAGGTGTGGTTAGCTGTTCATCCGTCAGGTCATTTTCCTCCATGATCGCACCGACGCTGGTGTGACACCGCTTTGCAATATCCCAGACATTTTCATGCTCCACGCCATAATACAGCTTCAGCGCATAGTCACCATCACGTACCAGCTTGTTTTCGCCGTCCACAGTCAGATCAGAGAGACAGGTATGCCTTGCCGAGGGACAGAGGGAACCATGCAGCAGCAGATTCGCCTTGATCGAAATGGTGCCGTCGGATGCCAGATGATAGGTACAGTCTGTGGGTTCCACCTGTGCCTGGAGCGTGGCGTTATCCACGGGGGTGTCAGAATCGGTGTATACTTCGAATGCCTCTTCCTTTTCCAGGAGCATGGGCATTCCCTCTGTATCTCGTGCCAGCAGACTGCAGCAAAGCATACCGCTGATTCGGATCCGGTTGGTGTCGGAGAGAAGCTGCATGTTGATATTGCGTACCTGGCAGTGCAGGTCATAAATGCACTCTGGAATGGTATCTCCCGGATGCAGAGTAGCACTGCACATCAGATTGGCGTGTACTGGTTCCGGCGCCATATCGATTTGTAGGGAAACAGTGCTTTGTTCGCAGGGATACAGTGTGGAAAAAGCGTCAGTCACCAGCTGTACTGCGGCAGTTTTTACAGCAGTGCAGCGCATCCGCAGTTCAATTTCGCATTGGACCAGATCCATAGCACCATTTTTTCCGGCAGTTGGCTTGAGATCGCAGCGAATGACCTGCACATCGGCGTTACCTCGATAGCTATCATCGATCTGTTCCATATCTACGATCTGGCTGTAGGGGATGGTAAACTGCATCTGTTCCAGACCGTTGGAACCATCTTCCTGCTGCCAAGTGTAGAGAAAATGTACTTCAGCTTCTCCTTTGACAATAAGCTTTCCAGCTAGAATGGACTGTTCCTGATGATCCAGACGTACTTCACTGCGGACAATATTGCGGATCGGCGGTTTGGAGGTGCCCAGCTCCACATCCTCGTTGAGGATCATATTTTTCATAGCGCAGCGCTTTTGTGCAGCGTATTCCACCGGAGTTTTCCGCAGCTGTACATGCATCCCAAAAACATCTCGGATGATCTCCTGCTTGCGATCGCCTGTCACACGGATCTGGACAGAGACAGCGCCTCTTACTTCCAGGCGGCGGGGGCTGACAGCACGGCAGTTCGCATAGGTGGTCTTAGGACGCAGATGTACTGTAGGAGAATCGGTGGGGCGGGGCAGTTCGATGCTGCGAGAAAATGTCATCTGCTGTGAGACGCATTGCAGCAGAGTGCTGCCAGAGCCGCAGTAGAGCACCCGGATATCGGCACGCAGCTCATAGGTAATGCGGTCAGTGCCAGTGGTGTAGTTGATAATGGTGGGTTGGATCTCGCAGCCGATGATCCGGAAAATATCCGGGTCATAGTCAGGCAGTACATAATCGAGTTCAACGCTCTGCTCCTGCATATCGTCCAGAATGGTTTCCGTGACAGGGATCATTTCCCGGTTGATTTTCAAGTCCATGTGGAACTCCTCCTTTTCGCCGTCCGGCGGCGTTCGTTTGCTCTATCCTATGCAGACAAGCGGACAGTTAGACCAGACAGGATAAAATGAGGTCATGCTTTTTAGAGATAAAAAATGGACTGCTGCATTCTCAAAAAGTGCAACAGCCCTAGAATTAAGATGTATTGAAAAATTATCTATCCGAACGATTCAATATTTGTCACAGTCCTATATTTTTCTGATAGATCAGCTGCAATCCTTTCAGCAGCAGCATGTTATCCAGTATGATCTCATGCCGGCAGTGAGGGATGATATATTCGGACATACCGCCTGTCGCAAGGAATGTTGGCGTTTCGCCGAGTTCTGCTGTAATGCGGTCGAGTAATCCGTCAATGCAGCCGGCTGCACCATAAAGAATACCGCTTTTCATGCACTCGATGGTATTGCTGCCAATGCATTTTTTCGGAGGCTCCAGGGAGATTTTTGGTAGCTGTGCAGTCTTTTCCGTGAGGGCGTTCATGGAGATGCCCACGCCTGGTGCAATGATGCCGCCGATATGCCGTCGTTGGGCGTCAATGACAGAAAGCGTTGTTGCCGTGCCCATATCGATGATAACGATAGGCGGTTTGTATTCGTGGAGGGCTGCCACAGCATCTGCCACACGGTCGCTGCCCAGCTGCGCCGGATTGTCGATGGCGATTTGCAGTCCGGTTTTGATGCCAGGTCCTACGATCATTACTGGACAACGTGCGATTTTTTCAATTGCCTTGCGCATGGAATTGTTGATGGTCGGCACAACAGAAGAAATAATGCTGCCTTCGATCTCATCTGTGCGGATTTCATAGATTTCCAGAATGGTCTTGATAGAAATGGCAAGTTCTAGGGGAGTTGCATTCTGGTTGGTGGAAACACGTTCTACAAATAAAATCTGCTGCTCTTGAAAGCAGCCGATGACAACGTTAGTGTTGCCGATATCAATGGCGAGTACCATGAAAATACCTCCAGGCTAGAAATTTCTTTTTCGCTATTATAGCACAGTTTGCAGGAAAATGCAAGGTGTGGGGAAAATTCAGCAATTCAGCTCCGAACAACGCCGTATTCGTAAAGTACCACCGCACAAAGCTGCTAGGTATGTATTACTGTTGCAGATATTGTTCTGTTGAAACGATACTTGCTTCATCTCGATGATTTTTCTAAAATTCAGACTTTGCATGCTGATCTGAACGAAGATAAGAAAGTCAACGGCATTGACCTTGCACTTCTGCGGCAGGCAATTGCCAACCAAAACTGAAAACATAATGCAAGGGGCTGTTGCAAGGGCAGTAAAATCCTGGATAATGGGTCGATGTGGGCATCGATTCCTACAAAACGTCACGCAATTGGTGGTAATTTGTAGGGTGCGATGCACACATCGCACCGTTTTCCTGTTGGATTTTGACTGTCTGCAACAGCCCCTTCTTTTGTCATTTTCCGGGGATGTACTTATTGCACTTCATATCCCTGATTGGTTACTGCCTGCTTTAGTGCGGCTTCGTCAACTGCTGCATTCAGCTTCACCACAGCAGTACCCTCCTTGTGGCTGACAATGGCTTCGCGGACTTCTGGAAATGCTTCCAGTGTCTTTTTGACAGTTGCTTCACAGTGCGGGCACATCATGCCTTGAATATGCAATATCAATTCCATTTTCGTTTCCTCCTGTTTTGTGAGTTGCAGTATCTGGACTGCGGATTTGATTTTTCTGTCCCGGTCTGTGCGGTGCAGCTGGAAGAAATTCAGCCGCAGGGCGTTGGAGACTACACAGAAGCTGGACAAGCTCATTGCTGCCGCACCGAACATAGGATTCAGTTTCCACCCGAAAAGGGGAATCCAGATTCCGGCGGCAAGAGGGATGCCAATAACATTGTAGATAAATGCCCAGAACAGATTTTCGTGAATGTTGCGCAGTGTGGCACGGCTCAGTCGGATCGCCGCCGGGACATCGGTGAGGCGGCTTTTCATGAGAACGATGTCCGCCGCATCAATTGCCACATCTGTGCCTGCACCAATGGCAATACCGATATCGGCACGTGTCAGCGCTGGTGCATCGTTGATACCGTCGCCGACCATAGCGACTTTTCCTTGCTGCGCCAACTGGCGGATAACCGCTTCTTTTCCATCGGGCAGGACTCCGGCAATGACTTCGTTGACACCTGCCTGTCTGCCGATAGCATTCGCTGTGCGTTCATTGTCGCCGGTGAGCATTACCACTTGAATGCCCATGTTTTGCAGCTGACGGATAGCTTCGGGGCTTTCCGCCTTGATGACATCTGCTACGGCAATGATACCGATCAGTGTGTTGTCTCTGCTGAAAAACAAAGGCGTTTTGCCGGCTTCACTGAGCTGTTCCGCCTGCTGCTCCAGTTCCGGCGGAATGGCAGCCTTGGTGCGGATGAATTTCAGATTGCCGCCGTAAAGGGTACTTTTTCCCAGTGCCGCAGACAAACCATTTCCAGGTAACGCCTGGAACTCTGTGACTTCCTTCGCCGTCATTTGCCGGGATTGGGCGTATTGTATAATGGCCTTTGCCAGAGGATGCTCACTCTTTTGCTCCAGCGCATATGCCAGCGTGAGGAGTTCTTCTTCCGTTGTACCGTCAGCCGGCAGGATATCTGTTACCCTTGGTTCGCCGCAAGTGATAGTGCCAGTTTTGTCCAGTGCAACGATCTGTACCTTTCCAGTTTCCTCCAGGGAAACGGCAGTTTTGAAGAGAATGCCGTTCTTCGCACCTATGCCGCTGCCTACCATAATTGCCACTGGTGTAGCAAGACCCAATGCACAGGGACAGCTGATAACCAGAACGGAAATCCCTCGGGCAAGGGCAAATCCTATGGTTTGTCCCACGAGTAACCATACAATAATGGTAACGATGGCAACGGCAATCACTGCTGGGACAAATACGCCAGAAACCTTGTCGGCAACTTTGGCAATGGGTGCTTTTGTAGCGGCGGCGTCACTGACCATGCGGATGATCTGGGACAGGGTGGTATCCTCACCCACACGAGTGGCTTCGCAGCGCAGGAAACCAGATTGATTGATCGTTGCCGCCGAGACCGTGTTTCCTTGGGTTTTGTCCACGGGAATGCTTTCGCCGGTCAATGCCGATTCGTTAACAGCACTTTGCCCCTCCAGGATTACACCATCCACTGGAATACTCTCGCCGGGACGCACTACAAACTGATCTCCACGCTGTACTTGTTCCGCTGGAATGGTGACTTCCTTGCCGCCACGGAGCACAACTGCCGTTTTCGGGGAAAGGCGCATGAGACCTTTCAGGGCATCCGTAGTCTTGCCTTTAGAACGTGCCTCCAGCATTTTTCCTACGGTGATCAGGGTCAGGATCATGGCAGCAGATTCGAAATAGAATTCGTGCATATACGCCATGACAGCGTTCATATCTCCTTTTACTTGCGCATCTGTCATGGCAAAGAGGGCGTAGGTACTGTAGACAAAAGCCGCACCGGATCCCAGTGCTACCAGCGTATCCATATTGGGTGTCCGGTGCAGCAGACTGGAAAAGCCGCTGACAAAGAATTTTCGGTTAATGACCATAATAATGATCGTCAGCAAAAGCTGTACCAGTCCCATGGCAATATGGTTGTCTGTCAGAAACGAGGGAACTGGCCAGTTCCACATCATATGCCCCATGGAAAAGTACATGAGTACTGCCAGAAATCCTACAGAGGCAATGAGCCGCCGTTTCAGGGCTGGCGTTTCATGGTCGGCCAGGGGATCGCTGTCCGCCGTAGGAACTGACCGGGATTCCTGTTTCGGCGAAGCACCGTAGCCAGCTTGTTCCACGGCGTGGATAATGTCTTCAGCAGTAGCTGTTCCCTCCACACCCATGGAATTGGTCAGGAGACTGACGGAACACGCAGTGACACCGGGAACTTTGGAAACGGCTTTTTCCACCCGAGTACTGCATGCGGCACAACTCATGCCGGTGACGTGGTATTGCTCCATATACATTCCTCCTTTCAATTTTTTATAGTATCATCATGCGCAGAAACGCCAGGATTATTTCATTAGTTTCTGCAAAGTTGTCACCAGTTCGTCAATGATTTCATCTTTTCCGGCACGAATGTCGTCGGCAACGCAGGTGCGGATGTGATTGGCGAGAAGTTCTTTGTTAAAAGCGTTCAGTGCCGCATTTACAGCAGCAACCTGTACCAGGATATCCGTGCAGTAAGCGTTTTTTTCTACCATGCCCCGGATTCCCCGGACCTGTCCTTCGATGCGGTTGAGTCGATGGATCAGCTTGGTATATTCTTCTTCAGAGCGCTCTTTTGTCTTATGACAGCAGGGACATTCTTTTTCGTGTTCCATATGCAGCTCCTTTCTTTTTCTGATGCTATTATTATATACCCCTTTGGGGTATATTAAAACGGGTAAGCTGTAAATAAATCAAGAAAAAAATATGTATATGCGGAAATGGATGTATGGTTATACTTAGAGATACTCTTATGCAAAAAGCGGAACAGCCCTTGAGACTGTTCCGCTTTACAGGAAACCTAAGGCAACACCGCACAAAGAACGCCTGACGGCTTTGCACGTCATATGCTTGCACATTTTCCGTCATATTTCACAAAAATGCTCGTGAATACACAAAGTATTCACTCCGCTTTTTGTTTCATCTGACGAAAAATCTGACGAAGTTTATACTCGTAGAGTACATCTGCCGCACAATCTTTGTGCGGTATTGCCTTAAATATATTATTTACTGAACTGGTAATATCAGCTGTTATATGGCAGGGAAGGGATGAGGTTGACAAGGAATTTCATCAATTCCGCAGCATCACCGGCATCAAGTTCATCGTTGCTGTTACAATCGCTGTTTTGGATTGCTTGTTCATTGAGTTGTACTGCTCCGGAAACCGCTTTGCTCAACAGAACCGCATCTATAATGCTTACAGTACCATCGCAGTCCACATCACCGTAAAGAGCAAAACTGTTGCTGTCATTATCATCACTGTTGATAGAATCTGAAGTGTTGTCAGCGAGACAATAGAGAACTGCATTGTTCAGAATCGTATCATCTCCGGAAATTGTTACATTTTCCCACATGTCATTGTTGCCGAAATAGTAGACTTCTTTAAGGGCGTCACATTTGCTAAAAGCATCGGTTTGAATTTCAGAAATGCTCTTCGGAAGAATAATGCTGTTTAATTTACTGCAAAGATAAAATGTATCTTCTTCCAGTGTGGTGATACCGTCCGGAATTGAGATAATGGTCAGGTTTTTGCAGGCTGTAAAAGCATATCTGCCGATATGGTTAACCCTGGGTGGGATGGCGAGTTCTGTCAGACCACTGCATCCGCCAAAGGTAAAATCCTGGATGTCTGTAACAGAATCGGGAATAGAAATGTATGTCATTTCTTCACATCCAGCAAAGGCGAACTCTGCGATTTTAGTGACACCATCCGGGATGACAACCTTACCGCTGCAGGCCGTGCCATCAATCACCATTTGATTGACAATAACCAACGGGTCTTCCGCTTGTTTCGCAGCCAGCCAAGGCGTTTCTCCGAAAGCAATGCTGCCGATTTCCGTGACGCTTTCAGGAATAGTGACTTCGGAAAGTGATGTACAATTATCAAATGCAGAGGAACCAATTGTAGTCAGCCCTTCTGGAAGGACAACTTCTGTCAAACTCTGGCAATTCTGGAATGCACTGCATCCTACTTCTGTGATCTGTTGGGGAAACGTAATTTCTTTCAGGTTAATACAACCGCTGAAAACTTGTCTGCCGATGACAGTGACACTTTCTGGCAGAACAACTTCTGTCAGATTGGAACAATCCTGGAATGTGTTCATTCCAATTGTGATGACTCCTTCTGGAATGACAATGCGTTCCAGATTAGAACAGTGATAAAATGCCCAGTCACCGATTGTTTTAATGCTGTCTGGCAGTGTGACTTCGGTTAAGTCAGTGCAATTGAAAAATGCGCTGCTTCTGATACCAGAAACTGTATAACCGTCAATTTCTGGTGGAATTATCACTTTTTCTGCCTCTTCTGCACAGTTTGTGATCTCAGCTGTGCCGTCATCCAACACCTCATAAGTAAGGACATCCCAAGTGGTTCTGGTCAAATCAGATTCGTCCCAAATTACTCCCGATGCGGAATCTGCCGGAATGGATACTTCTTCGGCGGACACGTTGAATGCAGCCCCAAAAAGGGTACTCCCTGTGAGGCATAGTGTACCTGCTGTGATTACGGTGCAGATCCTTTTCTTCATTTTCATAAAAATCCAGCTCCTTTTCTTGTTTCTGCATGATCTCAGTCAGAATGTAAAAGGCACAGCCTGACCTTGCTGTGTTACAATGTTCCGGACTCCCTCATCCAGAAACTGTAATTTTAGGATAAAAAATTATCCACTTTTATGATATCATCTTGCAAAAAAAAGTTTCACACAAATTCTGTTGTTTTTTTGAAAACAATCGTGTAAATGGTTAGAATAATATACAATAAGTGGATTATTCTTGTTATTTTCGCTGTAGTTTCAGGAAATCTGCTGCCAATTGTTCTGCCGCTTCGTAGGAATCCAACTGATAGCATCGTGCCCGGAATTTTGCTGCGCCATACATCCCCGTCATGTACCAGGCGGCGTGTTTGCGTGCGTCACGGATGGCAATCTCCGGCGGCTTCTGGGGGTTGCATTCCAGAATGAGCCGGATATGGCGGAGCATAGTTTCCATGCGTTCCTCCAGAGTTGGCAGTATTACAGGCTGATCCTGTATTGCCGCAGCAATTTCCCGGAATATAAAGGGATTGCCATAGCTGCCCCGTCCCACCATGACCATATCACAGCCAGTCTGTTCGTATATAGCAAGACAATCTTCAGCAGTACATACATCACCATTTCCGATCACCGGAATGGACACAGCTTGTTTTACTTCACGAATGGCATTCCAGTCGGCTTTTCCACTGTAGAGCTGTTCCTTTGTTCTGCCGTGGACGGCAATTGCCGCTGCACCGGCATCCTCCATGGCTTGGGCAAAGGGCACGGCGTTTCGGGAAACTTCATCCCAGCCGAGACGGAATTTGACAGTAACAGGCACGCTGCTTTCCCGGACAGCGGCACGGACGATCTCCTGTGCCAAAGGAATATTCTGCATCAGGGCGCTTCCGGCACCGGTCGCTACAACTTTATGCACGGGACAGCCCATGTTCAGGTCGATCCAGTCGGGCTGGTACTGCTGTACCATGGAAACGGCACGTCCCACAAAATCCGGGTCATTGCCGAACAGCTGCAAGCCCATGGGGCGTTCCTGTGGTGTGATCGTACAAAGCTCTGCCGAAGCCTTGTCTCCATAGCAAAGGCCCTTGACTGAGACCATCTCGCTGACGCAGGCTGCCGCACCGTAGGACATGCAGAGGATACGATATGCACGGTCGGCAACGCCTGCCATGGGGGCTAGCATAGCGGTTTTCGGCAGCTCCAGCTTGCCGAGGCGGAAGATGTGATTCATGGGATTCTCTCCTTGCGTGGTTTTGAATTTGAAATTAGGAATGAGGAATTAGGAATGAAGGTATCGCCTGCGGCGATGGATTTGAATATTCAATTTCAACAGTTTATTTTGAATCCGTGAGCGCAGCGAACACTGCCATTCCTAATTCCTAACTCCTCATTCCCCATTATAAATTATAACACAAAGCCTCAAAAATGTACAGACCAAAAAATCGAAAATACCTACTAGCATTCTTGCGCAAAATATGCTATACTATAAAAAAGACTCATGAGAAAATAGGAGGAACACATGAAATTACTTGCCATTGATGGAAACAGTATCTTGAACCGGGCGTTTTATGGCATTCGTCCCTTGAGCAATACCAAGGGTGTGTTTACCCACGCCATTTTTGGATTTATGAATATCTACTTGAAAAACTATTCGGAGGTACAGCCTGATGCGGTGGCAGTTGCCTTTGATCTGCGTCAGCCTACATTCCGGCATAAGGCGGTGGATACCTATAAGGCAAACCGCAAAGGAATGCCGGAAGAACTTGTCATGCAGCTGCCCTATGTGAAGCAGCTGTTGACATTGCTGGGTATCCGTGTAGTGACCTGTGAGGGATACGAGGCAGATGATATTCTGGGCACTCTTGCGGCATCATGCTCAGCGCAGAATGCCGAATGTGTCATTCTCACCGGTGACCGGGACAGCCTGCAGCTGGTGAATGACCATGTCATTGTACGCCTTGCTACCAATAAAGAGACTATTCCCTATACCCCTGATCGTTTCCGGGAGGAATATGGCTTTGAGCCTTTATCCCTCATTGATCTGAAAGCCCTCATGGGAGACAGTTCTGATAATATTTCCGGCGTTGCAGGCATTGGACAGAAAACAGCATCCAAGCTGATCCAGGAATGGGCTACGGTGGAGAATCTCTATGCCCATCTGGATGAGGCAGGGTTGACGAAATCTGTATACGGCAAGTTGGAAAAGGGGATGGATGCTGCCAAGCAGAGCAAATGGCTGGCGACGATTGTGACAGATGTACCTATTGAGACGGATATAACGCAATACCAGCCCCAGCCGATGCAAAATGAGGAAGTGCGGAAACTACTGCTGGAATTGGAAATGGCGAAGTTGCTAGACAAGCTGAAGCTGTCCGGGGATGGAACGGAAATATTGCCTGAGACCTCCGATGCGCATCCGGTGCAGTCTCTTACGGAACAGCCTTTGACGGAAGAAATTATGTGGCAGTGGGATGGCGCTTTACCGGGTACGTTTCCTGCCTGTCTGTTTGATGGGAAATTACTGCGTGTGATCCATCCGGATACGCCGGGCGTGGTCTATCTGACGGAAGATGAAGCGCTTTTGAAACGGATGTTCCAGCGGAATCGCCTTACCTTTGGTGCAAAGCCGCAGTATCGTTATCTGCTGTCAAAGGACATTGTACCGGATAGTGAGCTGCCTACAGCGGTGGATGGGGAAATTGCGGCATATCTTTTGAATCCTACCACTACGTCCTATGAGATCGAACGGCTCTGCGTGACATATCATGTGCCGTATCAGAAAAGTCTGGGAGAAAACGCAGATCTGGCGGCGCTGCTGGAACTGTACCTTGCAATGGGACGTATGGTCGATGAACAGGGCATGAAGGAACTTCTAGAGTATGAACATCAGCTGACAGTGGTACTGGCGGCAATGGAACATACAGGCGTAGCAATTGACCAGGAAGGCGTCAGGAAATTCGGCGTGTATCTGTCGGAACAGATCGAGGAAATGCAGCAGATGATCTATGATGAGTCAGGGCATGAATTTAACATTGGCTCCCCGAAGCAGCTGGGAGATGTACTCTTCGGGGAGATGCAGCTGCCCCACGGAAAGAAAACCAAGACCGGTTATTCCACCAATGCAGATATTCTGGAAAAGCTGCGGGGACAATATGCTATCGTGGACTATGTGCTGAAATGGCGGCAGTATTCCAAGTTGAAATCTACCTATGTAGACGGACTGCTGAAAACTGTCGGTGAGGATGGCAGGATCCACACGATATTCAAGCAGACAGAGACGAGAACGGGACGAATTTCGTCTACTGAGCCGAACTTGCAGAACATTCCGGTGCGGACGGAACTGGGACGGAACATGCGGAAATTTTTCGTGGCACGGGACGGTCATGTTCTGTTGGATGCGGACTACAGTCAGATCGAACTGCGGCTTCTGGCAAATCTCAGCGGCGACAAACAGATGCAAGAGGCGTTTCTCAGCGGTGCGGATATTCATGCAGCAACAGCAGCGCAGGTATTCGGGATGCCGCCGGAAATGGTGACGCCGTCCATGCGAAGTGCCGCAAAGGCGGTCAACTTCGGTATTCTCTATGGTATGGGGGCGTTTTCCTTGTCTCAGGATATCCATGTCAGCGTCCAGGAGGCAAACCGGTATATCCAGAATTATATGGCGCAGTTTCCCAGTGTTGGATCGTTTATGGAAAAGACAGTGGAACAGGCGAAGATCAACGGTTATGTGACCACTTATTTCAACCGGCGCCGACCGGTGCCGGAACTGCTGGCATCCAATAAGATGGTGCAGGCAAGCGGTAAGCGCATTGCCATGAATACACCCATTCAGGGAACGGCTGCGGATATTATTAAACTTGCTATGATCCATGTTTACCAGCGATTGCAAAAAGTTGTGCCGGATGCACGGCTGATCTTGCAGGTGCATGATGAACTGATCGTGGAAGTGCCCCAGATACACGCCATGCAGGCGGCGAAGGTGCTGGGAGAGGAAATGCAGAATGTGATTCGTAATTCTTTGTCGGAAGAAAAACAGAATCAATTTCAAGTGCCTCTGACAGCAGATGTCAGCATGGGAGAGAGTTGGTATGAAGCAAAGGGTTAAGGTGATATCGGCGGAAAGCGTGCATTTGTCTGTTATTGCAGAAATTGCAGAAATGTCCTTTCCTGATCCATGGTCAGAGGCGGTGTTCCGGCAGGCGCTGAAAAGTGAGAATAATCAGATCTGGTGCGCAGTTTCCGGTGAGACGATCTGCGGCTATCTGGTGCTGTCCCGTGCCGGAACGGAAATGAGCGTGGACGATATTGCTGTACATCCGGCATATCGGCGGCAAGGCGTGGGAAAATTGCTGCTGAAGTGGGCGCATGGGCAGTACCCGGCGTGGGATTTCTGGCTGGAAGTGCGGGAATCCAATGCGGCTGCGATAGCACTGTATCAATCCCTGGGGTATACGCAGGTGGGATTTCGGAAGCGATATTATCAGAATCCGGAGGAAGGCGCTGTGCTTATGACGAGAGTGGGTGACGATCTATAAATGGATAATGGTATTATGTTCGGCGAAGAAATTCTGACATTACTGATTTTGGTGGTTTTCATCGGGATACCATTGTTTCTCACCGGTGTGAATCTCTGGAATGCATTTGCCAAAAAGAAGTTTATTCCTAGAGTGTTTGCTGTTTTGACCTTGGTCATTGGGCAGATATTCTATTGGATTTTGTTGACTGGCGGATTTGATCTCTCCGGAAAAGATTATGCAGAGACGATATATCGTTTTCAACTGCATAATATAATTGATTCAGCGCATCTGCTTTCTTTTGTCCTGCCTTGTCTTGTGGGTGTGGCAGGTTTGATGATCTTATTGCTTTGCAAACCGAAATATCTTCCGCCGCTGGTGTCTGCCAGTGCCATTGGTGCGGTTCTGATCGGAAATGTAATGAGTGTGCTCTATGCCATACAAATTACAAAACAAGTTGACCAGCCTGTTTTTCTTCTGCTGTATCTTTATCATTTCAACTTGCTTTTATTGTCTGTTTCTGGCATTCGTCAACATATTCAGGAACAAACAGTGTTGATACAGGAGAGAAAGACACAGTTTCGGTATCAGTGGGTGGAAAAACTGTACAAGTTTCTTTCCAAAGCATCTCACATGGGATTGTTTTCTTTTGCATTGGTATTTCCGCTGGCGGCACTTCTGGAAGTTGTGCTAATCCTTTGCGGACAAGGGGCAGACGGTATTGTGAAAGCGTTTACTATGACTGCGGACTGGACATTTTCTACCCAGATACCGCCGCCACCCTTGGAATATGATGGACATTACCTCTGTACAGTTGCCGCAGGCGGTCATAAAAAGGTGGTGCGTCCGCTTCGATTCGGGACACGGCTGGGGCATCCCATTGTTGTCAATCGGCAGCTGTGTATTGCCAATGCTTTTGAAGAATTGATTCGAGAGAGAACGCCTCGGATGCATCGTCAAGTTCGACACTTTTACGACACCTATGGTTATCCGCTGTCAAAGATCATTACAACACCATTTCGGGCTGATCTGACATACGTGCTAATGAAACCGCTGGAATGGCTGTTTTTGCTGGTATTATATACATTTGATGCAAATCCGGAGCAGCGGATCGCAGTGCAGTATCCGTGGAAAGAAGAAATGACAGAGAAATAAGGAGTGAAGCCAATTATGCTGATATTAGGAATCGAAAGCTCCTGCGACGAAACCGCAGCGAGCGTTGCCAGAGACCACACGGAAATACTCTCCAATGTGGTTGCCTCACAGGTGGAGGAGCACAAACAATACGGCGGCGTTGTGCCAGAAATCGCATCCCGGCGGCACTGCGAAAATGTTTTATGGGTGGTGCAGAAAGCCCTGGAGGATGCGGACGTTACTTTGGACGAACTGGATGGCATTGCCGTGACAGCTTATCCCGGACTTATCGGTGCACTGCTGGTGGGAGTGAATTTTGCAAAAGGGCTGGCGCTTGCTGCCGGAAAGCCCCTTGTGCCGGTACATCATCTTGCAGGACATATTGCCTCCAACTACATTGTTCATCCCGATCTGAAACCGCCTTACCTCTGTCTGGTGGTCAGTGGCGGACACAGCCATATTGTGGAGGTACTGTCCTATACAGAATTTCGTATTCTGGGACGCACCCGGGACGATGCCGCAGGGGAGTGCTTCGACAAGTGCGCTCGTGCCATGGGATACCCTTATCCCGGCGGCGTACATCTGGATAAGGCGTCTAAGCTGGGCGATCCGAAGGCGTTTTCTCTGCCGAAACCGAAAATTGCTGAAAATGCCTATGACTTCAGTTTTTCCGGGCTGAAGACAGCTGTGGTCAATCTCCTGCACAATGCGCAGCAAAAAGGTGAAATGGTCTGTCGGGAAGATCTGGCGGCATCTGTCCAGGCCACTATTGCGGAGGTACTCACAGATCATACCATTCGGGCAGCCCGGGAACACGGTTATACAAAAATTGCTGTTGCCGGCGGTGTTTCCGCCAATAGCGGTGTGCGGGATTCCCTGCAGAAGGCCTGCGGCAAATGCGGTTATACTCTATATATGCCGCCGCTGTCTCTCTGCGGTGATAACGGTGCAATGATCGCCTGCGCCGGTTCCTATGCCTTTGATGCCGGGATCCGTGCGGATTCCAGCCTGAATGCCAGTGCAACGAGGGAACTGACAGATTGGAAGTGAGGATCTTTTAAGTGAAAAATCCCCGGACAACATATTTATCGGAAGTGTCCTTTTCTGGTGCACAGATGAATCTGAAACATGAACACAGTCTGAATATTAGTTGGGATTTCTTCGAAAGCCCTTGACATTCTTCTCGAATGTGGGTATAATAAATTGTAATGGGTCAGTTGTAAATTCGATCCAGAAACTGCAGGTGTATGGAAAACTGCGAAATATTTAGGAGGTAGTACCAATGGCATTGACAAACAATAAAAATGTGCTGCAATGGGTGGACGAAATGGTCGCTCTGACCAAGCCGGACAAGGTTGTATGGATCGACGGCTCTAAGGAACAGCTGGATGCTCTGACAGAGGAGGTTACTTCTCTGCCGGATGGCAATCGTGACAAGATGTATCATTTGAACGAGGATAAGCTGCCGGGTTGTCTGTATCACCGCACCCTGCCGAATGACGTGGCTCGTGTAGAGGATCGTACGTTCATTTGCACTAAAAATAAAGAGGATGCCGGCCCCACCAATAACTGGATGGATCCGGAAGAGATGAAGGCAAAGCTGACGCCTCTGTATGACGGCGTTATGAAAGGCAGAACCATGTACGTGATCCCATATTCCATGGGTCCCATCGGTTCTCCGCTTGCAAAGGTCGGCGTAGAGCTGACTGATTCTATCTATGTTGTTCTGAACATGAACATTATGACACGTATGGGCGTAGATGCTTTTAAGAATCTGGGCGACACATCGAACGACTTCGTTCGTGGTCTGCACTCTAAGGCTGATGTTGATCCGGAAAACCGTTATATCGTACAGTTCCCGGAGGAGAACACCATCTGGTCTATCAACTCCGCTTACGGCGGAAACGTTCTGCTGGGCAAGAAGTGCTTCGCACTGCGTATTGCTTCTTTCCAGGGCAAGAACGAAGGTTGGATGGCTGAACACATGCTGATCCTGGGCGTACAGAAGCCGGACGGCGAGACAAAGTATATCTCTGCTGCGTTCCCGTCTGCTTGCGGTAAGACCAACTTGGCAATGCTCATTCCGCCGGAGGGCTATCAGAAGGATGGTTACAAGGTATTCACTGTCGGCGATGATATCGCTTGGATGAAGCCGGGCAAGGATGGCAGACTGTATGCTATCAACCCGGAGAACGGTTTCTTCGGCGTAGCACCTGGTACGAACGAAAATTCCAACTACAACGCTCTGGCTTGCACAAAGTCTGACACCATCTTCACTAACGTTGCACTGAACAATGCAGATAACACTGTTTGGTGGGAGAAGCTGGATAAGAATCCGCCGGTTGATGCAACTGAGTGGAAGGGTGCTAAGGTAAATGGTCCGGAGTATATCGCTGAGGGCAACAAACTGGCGCATCCGAACTCCAGATTCACAGCACCGGCAAAGAACTGCCCGTGCCTGTCTCCGGAATTCAATAACCCGGAGGGTGTTCCGATTTCCGCTATTATTTTCGGTGGTCGTCGTGCATCTACCACTCCGCTGGTATATCAGAGCTTTGACTGGACACATGGTACCTATATGGGTTCTGCTGTTTCCTCTGAGACAACTGCTGCTGCAACGGGTGCAGTCGGCGTTCTTCGCCACGATCCGATGGCTATGAAGCCGTTTATTGGCTACAATGTCGGCGACTACTGGGCTCACTGGCTGGAAATGGGTGAGATTCTGGGCGACAAGGCTCCGAAGATCTTTAACGTAAACTGGTTCAAGACCGATGAGGAAGGCAACTTCCTGTGGCCGGGCTTTGGCGATAACATGCGTGTTCTGGACTGGATCATCAAGCGCTGCGAAGGCACTGTTGACGCTGTTGAGACTCCGATCGGCTATGAGCCGAAGCCGGAGGACATCAATGTTGATGGCCTGATTTATGAGGGTAAGCAGTACACTACAGAAGATATTGCTGACCTGCTGAAGCTGGATATGGATCTCTGGGAGAAGGAAATCACTGAGATGCGCAGATACTATAAGGAAGATATCGCTGATAAGGGCGGTAAGATTCCGCAGGCTCTGTATGATCAGTTGGATGCTCTGGAGGCTCGTATCAAGGCTGCTAAGTAAGCAATATTGCTTTACTTTTCTATCATATGAATGAGAAAAAGGACGTTTCCCCTTTTGGGGCAGCGTCCTTTTTGCGTGTCTCCGATTTTGTTATGCGGAGTAAATTTTCACTTGAAATTCTGCTTGTGATACAACATCTGTCCAGTCTGTATTGGTGAATTCGTCAAAGCACTGGCTTTGCAGACATGCTTCCCAGTCGAATACATCTGCATGGGATTGCACCACCGTCTCTTGGATGGCAGCTTCGCATTGGTTTTGGATACATGCAGCAGCTTTTACGAAATCACCTTCGCCGCTGATGCGAATGGAAACGGTGACCTCTGCCTTGCCGTCTGTCATGGTTCCAGTCAGGCGGACAGCGGCAGAGTGTACGGTATAGCTTTCATCGTTCGGCAGGGAAAGTGTCTCCGGGTGATTGTCGCCTCGTAACCAACACAATCCAGCAACAGCTTCAGGCGAGAGTGTACCATAGGATTCGGTTTCGGTGATGACTGCCGCAGAAAATCCATTTTCTGTGATAACGGGTAGGAGTGCTGTTTTGGCGGAACTGGAAAATTCACGTAAAATGGTGAACAAATCGGTCTCGGGCAGTAATCCGCTTTTTTCCGCACGGTGCAGCTGTTCGGTTAGATGCGCCGTATCTGTATCCGTTAGCGTACTTCCCTCAGATAATCCCAATACCTTACAGGACGGAGAAAGCCGGTATTTTTCCATGAGTTGGTTCAGTTGCGATCCGAATTCCGGTTTTGAATAGGCGATCAGTTCCAGATGCCCTAGAAATAATTCTTTTCCAATGGGAACAGCGGCATTTTCAATGGCCTGTTCAAAATTGCCGCCTGTTCCTTGGGCAAGTGCACCGGCAGTTTCAAAATCGTGAAGCTGTACTGTAGGCTGTTCCGGGTCGGTTAGTTCCAACGCCTGTAAATAGGCACGGTCACGCACCTGTACGGCGGCACAGCCAGTGCACAGGAATAACAGTGTACAACTAAGCAGCAGAGGAATCCCTCTCATGCAGCAGCACCTCCTCGTCGTTTTTGCGCTAGCAGAAATCCTATGGGAATGAGTAATACCAGGAGGCATATGGCGACTATATTCCATATCCCAGAAACAGACAGTTTGGATGCCGCCCAGGAAATGCAGAGCATGAGTCCCAGGCAAATGCTGCTGGCATAGCGCAGTTTCGGAAAAGTTAGTTTCAGAAGATGGGCGGCTAGTACCGTAAACAAGGTGATGCGTAGGACGCAGAGCATAACGAAAACCAACAGATAGATTGCATCTGCACGCTGGGTGCTCAAGGGCTGTGAAATGGAGATCACGGAAAAAAAGGGATGCTTCGCCTGTGCCATGCGATTTCCCAGCACTGCCATGCCCAGGAGAGAAAGATAGATCACTAGCAAGAATTTCCCGGCAAAGATTTGAAAGATACTGCGGGCTTGCTTTTGCTTCGTAAAATCCAGCAGTAAAAAGAGCAGTGGCAGCTCGTCGGCATTATACATACTTCTCAGGAAACCGTTCCAGATGGTGTCATTTGGGGATAGGGACAGATTTTGCGGTTCTGCCTTTGGAATAGCACCTAGCAGCATGACTGCCAGAGTCGCCAGCAATATACCGAAAATCAGGGTGCTGCTTCGTGCCAGGGCGTGAATGCCCAGAGAAGCCGTATATAGACAAACCAAGGCAATGAGCGCTGCTACCATGAATTTTCCTGAAATGGGCAGGGAAAGTTCAGCAGTGGTTCCTTGCAGCTGGACAAAGGAAATGCCGCCTCGGATCAGTGTATACGCTACGAAACAAAGAGGCAGAAGCCAGTGTTTTCTGGCATAGGCAGAAAAGGAAAAGCTGCGGCGATACAAGAGCAGCATAGGCAGACAGAGCAAGATCTGAACAGCTGCGGCTATGGCAGCGCCTAAAATGCCTTCGATGGTATAGGCGGTTGTCTGGCACAAGATGAAAAAGGCAGCACTGACCAGGAGCATGGCAAAAAGCTGACCGGAACGCAGTTTATTCATGATATTCCTCCACAGTGAAATTACCGGACTGCATTTTTTGGAATCCCACACGAGTGGCTGTATCCCGGAGACCAGTAGGGTAGAGAGGCGCAAGAGGTGCCATGATGGGAAATCCGAAGCTTTCTCCGGCGCAGAGATTGAATAACACTGCTGCACCTAACAGGCTAATACCAAATAGTCCTAGGAAACCGCCTGCGAGAATGAATGTCAGCCGCAGAAGTGTGACGTTCTGCGACAGATCCGGCACGACAAATCCGGCAATGACGGCGATTGCTGTGACAGTGAGCATAGGCGTACTGATCAGCCCCGAAGAGACAGCAGCATCTCCGATGATCAATCCGGCGACAATACTCACAGATCCTCCCACGGCTTTTGGCAGACGCAGTCCAGCTTCTCGAATGATCTCATAGACTACGAGCACGCCGATGGCTTCGGCAGTCAAGGAAATGGGTGCGTTTTGCTCTGCATCGGCAAGGATCAGGAGCAGTGTCCGGTTGAGCAGTTCGGGATGGTGCAGTGCAATGGCAAGATATAGGGACGGCAATAGTACTGCCACCAGAAATGCAGCGTATTTGATCCAACGCACAAGGGTTGCATAGGACGGGCGATAACAATAGTCGTCCATGGTCTGAAAGCTTTCGCAGAACAGCTTCGGGATCACCAGGGCAAAGGGGGTGCCGTCAATGAGCAATCCCACTCTGCCTTCCAGCAGTTTGGCGCAGAGTACATCCGGCCGCTGGGTCGTGCCTATGGTGTCAAAGAGACAGCCCCGGCGGTTTTCCAGAAAGGGTTGGAGGTAGCCGGAGGAGAGAATGGATTCCAGTTCCATTTCGTCTAATCGTGCTTTAATTTGAGCAATGAGCGATTTTGGCACACGGTCTGCCATATAGCACAGGCACAGGTCTGTCTGGCTTTTTGAACCTTTCACAAAGAGTTCCAGTTTCAGCTGCGGTGATTTCATTCGGCGGCGCAGAAGAGACATATTGACGCGGACAACTTCGATGAAGCCATCCTTTGCGCCCATAACATTGTCTTCGCCAGAGGGCTCGCTGACAGAGCGTTTGTCATAACCCTGGACGCCGAACACCAAGGCACTGTCTGCTCCTTCCAGTACAAGCACGGCGAAACCGGAATTGAGAAAGCGAAAGAGATCACTGTAGGTTTTTGCTTCAGCACGGTCAGTGGAATAAAGCTGGTGATTCCGGATGTAGGCAAATACATTCGCCGCCGTCGGTTCGTCTACTGTCACGTGGGTGATGGGATGCAAGATTAGTTCGGTAATGGTTGCTGTGGAGAGCATTCCTTCACAACAGAGCAGCGCCGCCGGTAAGCCGCTCAGGACGAATTCATTTACCAGCAGGTCAGAGGAACCCTCTGCAATGGAACGGATCTGGCGTAGATTTTCAGACAGATCCGGCAGGATGAACTGATTCAGGAGACGTTCTGTTTCATTTTGAGACATGCGCTTCACCTTTTCTGTTTTGGTTGAATTTGTAGGGGTGGATATTATCCGCCCGTTTTGTAATATGAGGACATAGCACGCCGTGTCCCTACAACACGTAGGGATAAACATGGTTTTTCACTGCTTATTATTCCACGCCCGGAAAAAAAGATACAAAAATCATTGCTTTTTTTTGCGTAATATGATATACTGAGGGTAAAAGTATGTCGAAAAATGGAGACGGCGGAAAGGATATTCTCATGAAACAGAAAAAATATGATATTACGATAAAAAAGTTTGCGTTGCTTGCTTTAAGCACTTCGCTGCTTTTTTCCGCATTTGGATGTAGTGATACCAATCAGATCGACGAGGATGCAGCAATCCCGGCGAATGCACCGGTCTCTGAGTCAGAAGCGGCAGACGATGCCTCAGAACCGGCAGAAAATACAGAAAGTGAAGCAGAACAGTCTGAAAACGAGGGAGATACTGTCATCAATGTGGTAGCTGTGGGAGATGATCTGGTGCAGCAGTGCGTATATCAGAGTGCGCAGGCGCATTCTAACGATGGCGTAAGCTATAACTTCGACTATTGCTATGAAAATATCAAGCCTTTGATCAACGGCGACCTGAATATCATCAATCAGGAGACTCTGATCTGCGGCGAAGGCTTTGAAGTCAGCGGTTCTAACTATAACTTCAATTCGCCGATGGAATTGGGAAATGCTGTACTGAACATGGGCTTCAATGTGGTGACCATGTGCAACAATCACCTGTTGGACAAGGGTGAAGCCGGACTGCATGGATGCCTGAACTATTGGGATACGAAAATGGCAGAAAATCCAGATCTGCTCACTTGTGGTGTGTACCGGGATTATGTGGATATGCAGAATATTCGCACCAAGGAGGTCAATGGAAAAACGGTGGCATTCCTCAGTTATACGGAGAATACCAACGGTTACTCCCTGCCGGATAATTCGGAGCTGGAGATCATCTATACTTCTCAGGAAGATTTGATCCAGCAGCAGATCACAGCGGCAAAGCAGATCGCAGACGTAGTTGTAGTGACCTGTCACTGGGGTGCAGAGGATACTTTTAATGTAACAGATGGCGTGCGTGCGCTGGCGCAGAAGATCATCGACTGGGGCGGCGATGTCATTATCGGCACCCATTCTCACGTGGCACATACTATGGAGTATCTAACCCGTCCCGACGGTACCCAGGGCTTTGTGTTCTATTCGTTGGGGAATTTTATTTCCGCACAGACAGATAACATGAATTTGGTAGGAGAACTGGCGGATTTTAATATTGTGGCAAGAGCTGACGGTTCTGTGTCCATTGAAAATGTACAGGTGTCTCCGGTGATTACTCACTATGAGGACGGACAGCTGTCCAATCTGCGGCTGTATCCCTATAGCATGTATTCGGACGAGCTGGCATCTCAGCATGGTTTGCCCTATTGCACATCCAGTACAGGACCCTCCTATCAGGTCTGGAGTATGGACAAGATCCGTGAGATGTTTGAGACTTCTGTACCGGAGGAGTTTCGGAAGTGGGATTGAGAAAGGGGCAGCATATGAAAATCGTATGGAAAGGGAAATTCGACGGCAATCCGGACAGCCTGCCTCATGGGGAACACAAGCCAGGTGCAGTGAAATTCAAGGAAATTGACGATCCGAAAAAGCTGGGGCTATTTATGAATCTGGCGTGCATTCCGGTATTTGTGATCGCATTTGCACTGTTATTGTTCCGCGTTGATATCGAGATTATGGGGAAGATGAACTTTCTCGTGGGATGTGTACTCGCCCTGGTATGTCTTGTGCCCCACGAGCTTCTCCATGCCATTTGTTTCAGAGAAGAATCACAGATCTATACCAACCTCAAAAGTGGGATGCTCTTTGTGGTGGGGACAGAGGACATGAGCAAGGGCAGATTTATTTTTATGTCTATGCTTCCGAATCTGGTGTTCGGATTTCTGCCCTTTTTGCTGTGCATGATCTTCCCGTCTCTGACTGTGCTGGGTGCTCTAGGCGCTTTGTCTATCGGTATGGGGATAGGTGATTATTATAACGTCTTTCACGCCCTGACCCAGATGCCGAAAGGTGCCAGAACGTATCTGTATGGTTTCAATTCCTGGTGGTATCTGCCGGAATAAGCTATGTATCCGAACCTGGAAACGGGTTCGGATTTTTTTCATCTTATCAGCCAAAATAAGCCGTGGGATCAACATACTCGCCGCTTTTGCGCACTTCCAGATGCAGATGGGTTTCCAGTGCACTTTCAATATCCGGTGTATTGCCGATAACACCGATTTTCTGACCGCTCTGTACTGTATCCCCCTCACGTACCTCTACTGAGCCATCCAGCCCACAGTAGCGGCTCACGACGCCGTTGTCGTGATCGATGGTGATCGTATAACCCCAGAGGGCATCGTTGCAGACTTCGCTGACTGTGCCAGTGTCGATGGCGAATACATCAGCGCCGGTTTCACAGGCAAGATCCACGCCGTTGTGGGTTTGCCATGTACCGGTTGTCTCTGATTTCACTAGTTCACCGTTGCTGAAAGGGGTTAGAATGGAAAAATCCGACAGCGGCGGTAAAAGCTGATGCACAGGCGTTTCCTCTTGCTCTGTGGCTGCTTCTGTTTCCGCTGCTGTTGCCGGTTCAGTGGGCGCTTCAGTCGCTGCCTCTGTGGCTGGCACAGTTTCCTTTTCCACATTCGTCTGCACACCGATGACTGGTGCCTCTGCGGCATCTGTTGTTGTCGTCTGTACAGCGATTTGTTCTGTAATGGAATCCAGATTGTTTTCCAGGGTCTTACTGGTCTGCTGATACGCAAAAACACACGCTGCACCGATCATCACCAGGCTGATGCCTAATGCCGTATAAAAGCTGCGAAGCCGGGATTTTCCCGCACCGCTGTGCCCTGTTTGGTTTTTCAAAGAAACCACCTCCGCTGCTAGTTTGCACCGCAGGCAAATATTTATACATCCATCTTGCAATTTTGGGGAAAAAGAGGTATAATAATTCTGTGTCACAAAATAAGAAAAAACTGTATGTGTTATGTATGAGGAGGAGTTGTATGAAGCGATTGCTGCCCTATATGAAAGGGTATTGGAAAGAATGTATTCTCGGACCGGTATTTAAACTGCTGGAGGCGATTTTTGAATTGATCGTTCCCCTGGTCACAGCGAAGATGATCGATGTGGGTATTGCCAACCACGATGCTGGGTATATCTGGCGTATGGGCGGCGTTATGATCCTGCTGGCAGCATGTGGTCTGGGGTTCGCTCTGACCTGTCAGTATTTTGCATCTAAGTGCGCCTATGGCTTCGGAACTGCACTGCGCAGTGCACTGTACCGTCACGTGAACACCTTGTCTCACAGTGCAGTGGACCGCATCGGAACGGCATCTTTGATTACCCGGATCACCAGCGATACCAATACCGTTCAAAGCGGACTGAATATGATGATCCGCCTTGCCACACGTTGTCCCTTTCTGATTATCGGCGCAGCTGTCATGGCAATGCGTATTGACCTGAAGCTGTCCATTGTCTTTCTCATCGCTATTCCTGTGATCGGTGTGCTTCTGTACAGCGTCACTCGCTGGACGATCCCACGTTATGGTGAGAACCAGGGAAAGTTAGACAACATCGCCCGTCATACCCGGGAAAACCTGGACGGCGTCCGTGTCATCCGTGCCTTTTCCCGTCAGGAGGAGGAGATCGACTCCTACCGGGAGGACTGCAATGTCTTTGCGAAACGTTCGGTTGCCGTGGGACGTGTCGGTGCTATCCTAAATCCGGCTTCCTTTCTGATCATGAACCTGGGAATTGTTGCAGTATTGTGGTTTGGCGGTGTTCGTGTGGATACAGGGCATCTGACCCAGGGGGAACTGACTGCTTTTGTGAACTACATGACACAGATTTCTCTATCTATGGTGCGTATGGCGGAACTGCTTATTTCCTTTAATAAAGCAGCAGCTTCAGCAAAACGTGTCTCAGATATTTTGGCGGAAGAACCGGATATTGTAGGCGGCGATCAGAAATTGACTGTAAAGCCGGATGTTCCGGTGCTTGCTTTTGACCATGTGGCCTTTGCCTACCCCAGCGGCGGTGAGCCGGCACTGCATGACATCAGCTTTACGCTGCAAGCTGGGGAGACTCTGGGTATTATCGGTGGCACTGGAAGCGGAAAGAGTACCATTGCAGGGCTGATCCCCCGGTTTTACGATGCCACAGAGGGAACGGTGCAGCTTTACGGGAAGGATGTTCGCAGCTATACGCTGGATTCTCTTCGGAAGATCATCGGTATTGTCCCTCAGAAGGCATCTTTGGTCAGCGGTACTATTGCGGAGAATCTCCGCTGGGGCGATGCTTCTGCGGCGGATACAGAGTTGGAGAACGCATGTCGAATCGCTCAGGCATGGGAATTCATCAGTCAGACACCCAAGGGCTTGGACACTCAGGTCACTCAGGGGGGACGCAGCCTTTCCGGTGGTCAGAAACAGCGTCTGACCATTGCACGTGCTCTGGTAGGACATCCTCAGGTGCTGATTCTGGATGACAGCATGAGCGCTCTGGATTATGCCACAGATCTGGCATTGCGCCGTGAATTGGCTTCGAAAATGAGTGATGTTACAAAGATCGTGATTTCTCAGCGTGCCACTTCTATTCAACATGCAGATCATATTCTGGTTGTGGATGATGGTAGATGTGTGGGCTATGGCAAGCATGAGGAACTGTTGGAGCAGTGCCCGGTCTATGCTGAGATCTACCACACCCAGATGCAATAATAGGAGGGACACAAAATGGTTTCAGTGATCAAACGAATCTTGTCGTATACAAAGCCCTGCCGCAAAGAACTGGCAGGAATGTTTCTCTTTGCACTCATCGGCACAGGATTGTCTCTGTTTGTGCCCATCCTTATTGGTGATGCAGTAGACTGCGTAATAGGCACCAGCGAGGTGGATTTTCCAGCACTCTGGAAAGTGATTGTCGTATTGTTTGCAACGATTATCATCAGCGCTGTTTTTCAATGGCTCATGTCCCTGTGTACCAACCGTCTTGCAGCAAATACTATTCGGGATCTGCGGTGCGATTTGTTTACTCATTTGCAGCATGTACCCCTACGGTATATTGACAGCAAATCCAGGGGTGACCTGATTGGACGTGCTGTCTCTGATATGGAAATTATTTCTGACGGCTTTTTGCAGGCATTCACTCAGTTTGTTACCGGTGTATTTACCATCATAGGCACGCTGGTTCTCATGCTCACGATTAATGTGCCTATCACCATTCTGGTGGTGATCCTCACGCCGATTTCTCTGATCGTAGCGGCGAAAATCACCCAGATGTCCCGCTCTTCTTATCTGAAATCCTCAGAGGCACGTGGTGCTTTGGGCGGTCTGACAGAGGAAATGATCGGCTCGCAGAAGGTTGTGAAAGCCTTTTCCTACGAAAAACGAGCAGAGGAACGCTTTGAAGAATACAACAAGGAATTGCAGCGCACTGGTACAAAAGCGACTTTCATCGGTTCCATTACCAATCCTGCCACACGGTTTGTGAACGCTTTGATCTATGCGGCAGTGGGTGTTTGCGGCGCTCTGGCGGCAACGGGAAGTGTACCGCTCATCGGTGTTATTACAGTAGGACAGCTGGCGAGCTTTCTTACTTTCGCAAACCAGTATACCAAGCCCTTTAATGAGATCAGTGGTGTTGTGGCAGAACTGCAAAATGCTGTTTCATCTGCAAAGCGTGTCTTTGCAGTCATTGACGAACCAGTGGAGTTGGATGACAGTCATCTGCCCGAACTGAAAGACTGTGACGGCAGCATGAATCTGTCTCATGTGAAGTTTTCCTATCTGCCGGAGCGTCCGCTGATCACAGACTTCAATCTGAATGTGCACAAGGGACAGCGCATTGCCATTGTTGGCCCCACGGGATGCGGCAAGACAACGCTTATCAATCTGCTGCTGCGATTCTATGATGTCGACGGCGGTTTTATTTCCATTGCCGGACAGAATATCAATGAGGTGACACGGGATAGTCTCCGGGCATGTTATGGAATGGTATTGCAGGAGACGTGGCTTTTTACGGGAACAGTGGCAGAAAATATTTCCTATAGCCGTCCCGATGCAACACGAGAAGAAATCGAAGCAGCGGCAAAGGCAGCATATGCGGATGGTTTCATCCGGCGGCTGCCAGACGGTTATGACACAGTGCTCACCGAGGATGGCAGCGGCTTGTCTCAGGGACAGAAACAGCTTCTTTGCATCGCCAGGATCATGCTGACAGATCCGCCGTTTCTCATTCTGGACGAGGCAACCAGCAGCATTGACCTGCGTACAGAGCAGCGGATCCAGAAGGCTTTTGAGAAGCTTATGGCAGGAAAGACCAGTTTTATCATTGCACATCGGCTGTCCACCATCAAAAGCGCAGACTGGATCCTGGTCATGAATCAGGGCAATGTGTTGGAGCAGGGAACGCACGAAACGCTTATGGCACAGGATGGATTTTATGCAAAGCTGTATCAGAGCCAGTTTGCGCAGTAAAAAATCCGGAAATTGCGCAGTAAAAAATCCGGAAATGTTCTTGACAAATACGGATAAATCGGGTATACTATAGGAGAAGAGAGCACACCGGCAGACGGTCGCTCCCACAAGGAATAGTTATAGAGATAACCGTCCAAGTTGGCAGCTTAGGGGCGGTTATTTCTTTGTGTTATTATGGAAAAGCATGTACAAAAACGTGCTGTATGCCACAAGAAAAATTCCGACCTGAATCAGGTCAGACCATGTCACATAATCCATAGATATCACCTCCCATCCATCGTGAGATGTGTGGGAGCGAGAATGACCGCCTACCGTTACTGGTATACTCTCTTAGGGCTTATTTTACCACAAACTTCGACAGTTGTCAAATAAAAAAATACTTGACAAATCCGGATAAATCGGGTATACTATAGGAGAAGAGAGCACACCGGCAGACGGTCGCTCCCACAAGGAATAGTTATAGAGATAACCGTCCAAGTTGGCAGCTTAGGGGCGGTTATTTCTTTGTGTTATTATGGAAAAGCATGTACAAAAACGTGCTGTATGCCACAAGAAAAATTCCGACCTGAATCAGGTCAGACCATGTCACATAATCCATAGATATCACCTCCCGTCCATCGTAAGATGTGTGGGAGCGAGAATGACCGCCTACCGTTACTGGTATACTCTCTTAGGGTTATTTTACCACAAATTTCGACAGGCGTCAAGCTATAATAAGACACTCATAAATTTTATAGTATCTTGCATTTGCCTTATTTTTGTGCTATAATCATTTATGACATATGTCGTAAGATGCAGGAAAAAAGGAGCAGATCAAATGAAAATTGCAGTTACTTATGAAAATGGAATGATTTTTCAACATTTTGGTCACACGGAGCAATTCAAGTTCTATGACATTGAAGATGGTAAGATCGTGAATACTCAGATCTTGGACACCAATGGTCAGGGACATGGGGCACTGTCCGGATTTCTGACCCAAGCAAAAGCGGATATTCTCATCTGCGGCGGTATTGGCGGCGGTGCACAGATCGCACTGTCAGAGGCAGGAATCAGGCTGTACGGCGGCGTATCTGGTTCTGCGGATGAAGCGGTGAATGCTTATCTGGCAGGTGAACTGGATTATAACCCGAATGTGCGTTGCTCGCATCATGAGCATGAACATTCCTGCGGTGAACATATGTGTGGTGAGAATAAACATGGGTGTTCTGGAAAATAATGATACCTGAGATAAACAGGAGATGAAAAATATGGATCATGTAAAAAAAGCAAGAGAGCTTTTTCGACAGGGGTATAACTGTTCTCAGTCTGTTGTGGGTGCATTTCATGAAGAAATGGGACTGCCGCTGGAAACTGCTCTGCGTCTGTCATCTTCTTTTGGCGGCGGTATGGGCGGACTCCGTGATACCTGCGGTGCTGTAACGGGCATGTTTTTGGTGGCAGGTATGCTGTTTGGCTATGACTCTCCTACAGACAACGATGTGAAAAAGGTGCATTATGCCAGGATTCGTCAGCTCGCAGCGGATTTTGCCGAACAGCATGACACGACGGTCTGCCGTGAGTTGTTGAAATCGCTGCCGGGTAAATTACAACAGGATCCCAGTCCACGAACAGAAGAATATTACAAAGTACGTCCCTGCATTCGTTTTGTGGAAACTGCGGCAGAACTTCTGGAACAAATGATCTAGGTTTCTCAAGGTGAGAATTGTACCGACAAACTGCATTCTAAAGTATGAAAAGCATCCTTCAAAACAGAGGGATGCTTTTCTTTTTGCTGGACATATCCCTCGAAATATGCTATAACAAATCCGATTTATCATCTCAAATCATTCTTTATCACTAAAATCTTTCAAATCAGCGAAATTACGTCATTTTTCATGGTAGAAAGCTGAAAAACAGCGTAAAATCGTGAGGCTTGAAAAATCATAAAATTGAAAAAATTCGGTAGAATTTTGGTAGAAGCCTATCACTGTTAAGGCTGGTAGAAAATCATAAAAGTGGGTAGAAAGTCTGTTGACAAACAAGTAAATAAGCGGACGGTGTTTCATATAAGCGAAGCACTGTCCGCTATTTTTATGCCTAAAATTGAATATCGTACTACGCTTCTCAGTAATGAGGAGCGTTTTTTTCAGAAATAATTTCATCAAGGAGGATTCGTTATGCCAAAATTCAATCTTATCACGCCCGATGATAATAAGATTTCTCTCGAAGCAAAGGGAGTACTTTCTACAATGCTCAACCTGCCTGAGAGTGACTACCATACTGCGGAAGAACTGTGTCAGTTCTTTGAAAGTGACTCGTTGCAAACAATAAGAAAAGCTCTGAGAGAGCTGACCGATGCTGGCTATCTGCTGTGTATGAACAATAAGACCTATGCTGTCAATAAGCTGAGAATAGCTGGAATGAAAGTAATTTGAGGAGGAAACGGCTATGCCAAAGCTGAAAAAGAAAGTATCAAAGGATTTCACAACGATACATAACACGATGATAAGGGATATGAATCTTGGAGCTACTGAGCGTGGTGTTCTGCTGACAATGCTCTCTCTGCCGGATAACTGGGATTTTTCTATCAAAGGACTGACTTCTATTCTGCCTGACGGCTACACGAAAATCTCCACATCGCTCAAAAAACTTGAAAAAGCAGGTTATCTCATCAGACAGCGTGTTTACAGCGACGGCAAAATATGTGACTGGGAGTATACATTCAGTGATGAACCTATGGACGTGGAAAATGTTCAGAACTGCGATTCTTTTTGCCTGCAAGAAGCAGAAAATCAAGAAGTGGGAAAGCAAGAAACAGAAAACCTGATTCAAGGTTTCCAAATACTTGAAAACCGCCGTGCTAATAAAATAAAGAAAAATCAAATAAAAAAGAATCAAGTATCTACGAATCAAATATCAATCAATCAATCTGCGTCTGACAGCGGAAAAGCTGTTGAAAACCAGAATGATGGATTGATGGATAGATATACAGGAGAAAAGCAGATATACACAGAAGTGGTTCAGTCAAACATTGAGTATGACGAATACCGTGAATGGATAGAAATGCTTGCAAATGGGTATATGACAGTCAATGAGCTTGACGAAATCGTCGGAATGATCGTCAGGGCAATATGCTCCCGTAAACCTGTTGAACGCATCTGCGGACAGGACTTTCCCAGAGAAGTCATTAAGTCGGCTATGCTCAAAGTGGACAGGACTTGTCTTGAAAATTCAATTGAAACAATGAAACAGACAGATAATATCCGCAACTATGAACGCTATCTCATCAGCACTCTGTTCAACGAAGCAAACGGCAGACACTTCAAGGAAAATGCTGAGGGAAGAAACATAGATTACGCAATTCGGCGTGATTTTGGCAATCCATATGATTGATTGCCTAGAGATGAGCAAAACGGCAGATACAGTTTTTAGGTCAATAAGAAACCAGAGAAAATCCGAAGCATAGGGTAAAAAAAGCACAGCAAAGCTGACCTTAGCCCAAAAAGGAAAAAGTCTGCCTGAAAATATAGTGACAGAAAGATCAAGCGATACGCTTCACAGATTTGAGGGAACGATAAGAGCATTCAGCTTTGGTAACAACTGCGGCAACAGCAGCGGCGAGAAGAGCAATGTGTGCGATAGTGTTCAGATTTCTTGCAGCATTGATACCATGTATCCAGAGGCGTTCCTGACCGGTAGATTTAAAGCGGGAGTTATAGCGTTCAGATTCGGTACGAAGCGCATAAATTTTCTTGAAAGAAACACATTCACGGTCAATGGAAAGTCTGTAATCATCAGGAATCGTAACATATTTGGTACAGCCATGAGTCTTTTTGCCATTATTCCAGTTTTTATGATCGCAGGGACAACAGCCTGATTTTGAACGCTTGAAAGGACAGCAATATTTCTGGCGAGTTCTGTTTCTATCAGAGAATCTGCCGTCCTTGTGCATTGCAAGCCCGGCTTCGCAGATTGGGTGTCCGGATGGAAGCTTTTCAGGATTTTTAGTATTTCGCTTATTCAGCGGAATGACACATTCACCGTGATAAACGTCTTTGACCAGGTTGTAAACAGCCTTGACGTCGTACCCCTTATCGGCGATAAAAGTGCATTCATCAATAGGTAGAAAATCATTGGTTCGGCTTAGAATATCTTCGACAACTGTGCTGTCTGCAACATCAGCAGTTGTAGTTATTTCAAAGATCGGTAAGCCTGTAATGCAGTCAACCAGCACATGATTCTTGTAGCCCCAATAGTATTCAAATTTTCTTTCATTATGTTGATTGGAAGCAGTATGTACACCGAGCTTGCAGTCTTTATCAGATTTTGGATGATTGCTTTTGGAAAACTTATTTTTTGCAAAGGACTTCGGATTATTCTGACAGGTATTTGCAGCAATGGGAGTGGAATCGAGTGATATGAAAGATGTGTCTATGATGCCAAGCTCTGCTGCTTGCAGAACCACCCTTTGCATTACTTTTTGGAGATACTCATTACCTAGTTTTCTGATAAATCGGTCAAAGGTCCAGTATGACGGAAGTGGTTTCATGATGTTAAAACCGCAGTAATGTGCGATTATCAGATTATTATTCAGGTAATCGAGTAAATCGGTTATGCAGGAAAAGCATTCGCATTTCATAAGAGCCTGTTTAGTATCTTTTAAGAATAATGCGGATAAAAGCGAGGGAAACC
>NZ_DXUU01000119.1 GCF_019417665.1 Ruminococcus sp. | reverse complement strand
GCCTACCAGCGGAGTCGCAGCGTCGATCCACAAATTCCGGTATTCACTCTTTGCCATCTCCGGGAACAGTTCCACATAAGTCCCGCTGATACCAGACAGATAATCCTCCGCATCCATTACCTGACTTGCGGAAGCCGAAGAAGCCACCGAGGAGGAAACGCTGGATGCCGAAGACGCTGTGCTTGCGCTCTGCTGGCCGCAGCCGACAGCAGACAGCAGGCAGACCGCAGACAAGGCCACTGCAACAAATTTCTTTTTCATCATCATATGAAAGTACCTCCGGTTTTAAAGTAAGTTTGTTCTAACCGCTCTGTACTTTAGCATATTTTTCGGCCGTGGACTACTCCATTCTGATTTCCCTGCTCCGTTTTGCGAGTCCATTTGCGTGGGTGCGGTACTGCGACGGGGTCGTTCCATATCGTTTCCGGAAAGCCTCCGAAAACTTGCTGGCGTTGTCATATCCTGCATTCTGTGCGATCTGCGTAATGGGCTTTGCGCTCCGGACAAGCTCTACGGCAGCCTGTTCCAGACGGTATTCCTTGATATAGTGGTATACTGGCACACCGTAGACCTGTTTGAACATTTTTTGCAGGTGCGAAACCGAGATCCCGTGTTCTTCTGCCAGCTGCGCAAGGGAGACATACCCCTCCCGGTTTGTCAGAAGGTGATCCCGGAGATGGTGTGCCAGTTCGGTCTGTTCGGTAGAACAGTACAAGTCCGTTCCTTCCTCCTGCGGAATGCGGCTCAGCAGCATCAACAGCTCCACCACCTTGAGCCGCAGGAACCGGAGATCCATGTAGGGCGCATTTTCGTACAATTCCCGGAAAACGTGCTCACAGCGGGGTCCTGCCGTACCGAACATGAACCATCGGTTTCCCAGAAGATTCTGCTTCAGTACCGCAAAATCCACCGAAAAGCCCGGTGCGTTCTTCTCAAGCCAGTTCTGAGCGGCTGCTGGATCAACTTCCAGACACAGCCCTTCGTAACAGCCCAGCGGGAACCGTGACTCTGAACGTGTTCCATGCCGTCCGTCGTAGCAGCTGACGGCCATATCCCCCGGCTTTAGCAGAACGCTATCACGCATGGAAAAGCTGGTTTCAAAACGGCCATTGATGCAGAAATTGATCTCTATCATACCGATCTGCGTGCGGATTTCCGTATAGGTCTCCATCTCCAGCCGCAGCAGCATGATCCCCACGCCATCAAACAGCCGGTAATAGTGAATTTCTCCACTTCCGGCCGCATTTTCAAAGCCGCCTGTTTGTCCGGGATTATAGGGAGTGACCCCCGTTTTGTCATGAAAAATGATATCAATCATACTGTTTATTCAATCCGATCTCCACAATCCGTCTTTTGCAGGGCTTGGAATGGCAGCTGTGGTCAACTGGCAGATCTCTGTCTTTCATGTTTTTCCTTTCTTCGCCCCTTGCATCGCAATTTTCTCAACCATGCGCTATCCCAGTGCCACATCCAGTACCATCATCACGCTGAAGCCTACCGCAAAAAACACCGTGCCGACGTTAGAGTGCCGCCCCTGCGACATTTCCGGGATCAGCGCCTCCACCACCACATACAGCATGGCTCCGGCGGCAAAGCTGAGCAGATAGGGCAAGGCGGGCACCACGATGCCTGCCGCCAGGATCGTCAGAACTGCTCCGATCGTACCGAGAATGTACCATCGAATCAGCTTTTTCGGTTTCTCCGTCTTCATCTTTTTTGCCTCCGATTGCAGTTCATGATTCTGCTTTTCATTTGGGCAATTTCCAACTTCTTAGAAAATCAAATGGACAATACCGCCGACAATTGCCGCTCCCGCAACCCAGATCAGCGCCAGTATGCTTCGCTTTTTCAGCACCTGCCTCCAGGTCTGCACGAACGGCGCATCTTCAAGCCCTGGCAGCACCCAAAACTGGCTGTGCCCGACCCATAGCTTGTCGATTACAACGCCGTCATAGATATTCATGACCTCAAGAAACAGCAGCGCCTGCCAATAGGCCTCACCAAAGGAGGAAGCCCCGTTCCACAAACCGATGATCAGCACAAGAGCAGCAAGCATCACGATAAAGAACGGTATCATAAAGCATTTTCGTTTCCGGTTCATCGTATTGCGGTCGATCAGTCCCAGTTCGATGGCGCGATCCTGCACCTCCTTGGGATAAAAGTACAGTCCATTGACAGCACCACCGATCACAGCGATTTTTATCATTGCGGTAAACAGCAGACAATAAAGCAGCAGTTGCAGTACGATCATTGTTTTTCTCCTCTCAGTCTGCGTGCGAATCGGGCATATGCTCCCATTTCCTTCGTCTTCCATCGTGGTTCATACAAAACAAGAAAGTATGCCAGAAATACCATGTACCGAATCGTTTGATTTCCATTTCAATATGCCTCCCACTATTATCTGACCTTCATGCAGAAATCGCAGCGGTCATTTCCACGCCCCAGCGTCATGCTTCTCTCCCAGATCAGCTTCGGATGCAGCCCGGTATAGCTGATGTCATCACTGTCGCAAAAGCAACGGCACAGCTCCGGGCAGCCGTATT
>NZ_DXUU01000118.1 GCF_019417665.1 Ruminococcus sp. | reverse complement strand
TGGAACGATTTATCTTAAAAAAATTGCTGGCTTGGAAGAATTCTCCCTACCGCAAGCCTTTAATCCTGAAGGGCGTACGTCAGGTGGGCAAGACTTGGATTCTGAAAGAGTTCGGCAGGCGCTATTATGAAAATACAGCTTACTTTAACTTCGACGAAAATGAAGAATATAAGCAATTTTTTGAAACAACCAAGGATGTGGACCGGATTCTACAAAACCTTATGCTGGCAAGCGGTCAAAAAATCGTGCCTGAAAAAACCCTTATCATTTTTGATGAGGTGCAGGATTGCCCTAAGGTCATTAACTCTATGAAGTATTTTTGTGAGAATGCACCGCAGTATCACGTTGCCTGCGCTGGTTCTCTGCTTGGTATTGCTCTGGCGAAACCTTCCTCTTTTCCGGTGGGTAAGGTCAACTTTATGCAGATTGACCCGATGACCTTTAGTGAATTCCTGCTTGCCAACGGTGACGAAAATCTGGCACAGTACCTGGAACAGGTGGACACTCTTGAACCCATCCCTGATGCCTTCTTTAATCCGCTGTATGAGAAGCTGAAAATGTACTATGTCACCGGTGGTATGCCGGAGTCGGTATTGATGTGGACGGAAGCACGGGATGTTTCTGCCATGCAGGAAGCATTGTCCGGAATCATCGGAGCCTATGAGCGTGATTTTGCAAAACATCCTAATCTCAGCGAGTTCCCGAAAATCTCAATGATCTGGAAATCCATTCCTTCTCAACTGGCAAAAGAGAACAAGAAGTTCATCTATAAAGTGATCAAGGAAGGAGCACGAGCCCGTGAGTACGAGGATGCCTTGCAATGGCTGGTAGATGCCCGTTTGGTGCATAAAGTTTATCGCAGCCAAGCTCCCGGTCTGCCGATTGCAGCTTACGATGACCTGTCTGCTTTCAAGATTTATCTGGTGGATGTGGGACTGCTCCGCCGCCTGGCACAGCTTTCTCCCACTGCCTTTGGCGAAGGTAACCGCCTTTTTACTGAATTCAAAGGCGCATTAACCGAAAACTTTGTGCTGCAGACTTTAATTACTCAGTTTGAAGTCATGCCCCGTTACTGGAGCCAGAACAACCCGCCTTACGAAGTGGATTTCCTCATTCAGCGGGAGAACGACATCTTCCCCGTGGAGGTCAAATCCGAAACCAACACAACCAGCAAGAGTATGAAGAAGTTCAAGGAACTGTTCCCTGACAAGGTCAGGCTCCGCATCCGTTTCTCATTGGACAATCTGAAGCTGGACGATGATGTGCTGAATATCCCACTGTTCATGGCAGGTCAGACGGATCGATTGATTGGGTTGGCATTGCCGGCCAGATGATCTCTATTATCTGGACGATGGTGAGAAGAAGAATCATGCAATTTTCCGGGATATTTTGGCGGAAAAGCCTATTCTTCCTACTGCAAATGCCGTGCTTGATGGAAAATATGATAAAGTCAATGCTGACAATGAAGTAAAAACACCAAATTATCATAAAAGGAGGGCTTGCGTATGATAGAGGATGAAAAAATCAAAAATTCCAGTGAACTGGAGTTTGCTGTATTTTGCATTGAAAATGTAGCGGCAAAGCTTGGCGTGGATGCAGAACGTGTTTATCAGGCATTTACCGAACAAAGCGATATTTTGAATGGTTACATTGTGCCGGAGTATGAAGTGCTGCATACCCAGAGCCGGGAATATATCGTTGATGACCTTCTTGACGTGATGAAAGAAAGGGGTGTGGAAGTATGATTCTCTATCATGGTTCTTTCTTGGAAATTGCAAAGCCGGATTTGGTTCATTCCCGCCCCAATGTAGACTTCGGGCGTGGCTTCTATGTCACGCCGCTGTATGAACAGGCGGCGAAGTGGTGTGGTAAGTTCAAACACCGTGGGAAAGATGGTATTATCTCCCGGTATGAATACGATGAAAGTCGGGAAGCTGAACTGAAAACGCTGAAATTCGATTCTTATTCCGAAGAGTGGCTGGATTTTATTCTGAACTGCCGCAGCGGAAAAGATTCGACGGATTATGACTTTGTTGCGGGTGGTGTTGCCAACGATAAGGTGTTTAATACCGTGGAGCTGTTCTTTGACGGACTGATTGATAAAACGGAAGCTATCAACCGCCTGCGCTATGAAAAGCCGAACCTGCAAATATGTTTCCGCACAGAGAAAGCACTGTCTCTGTTGCATTTTGAAGGGAGTGAAACACTATGACAGCAAATCCGATTTTGCTTCAGAAAAAATATAGCCGTGTTATCGAATGTTTTGCTAAACAGCAGGGACTTTCACTGGATGCGGCATTGGATTTCTTTTATCATTCCCAGGTCTATCAGCTGATCCGTGATGGTGTTTCTGATATGCACTGCATGAGCGATGCGTATTTGGCAGAGGAATTGAAACAGGAATATGAGGAGAAAGTGCCTGAAAATACGGTAGTAAAAGAGAGAATAAAGTGAGACATAATATTTTTGATTCAATACCATTTTTCATGTAAATGTGCATGGCTCGTAGCGTTCACAAAATCTTCACAAAATAATTAGCACTCACCTCTTGATAATGGAAGTTGATTTTTGTCCTGTCTTGTGTATCCCGGAAGTGCCTG
>NZ_DXUU01000117.1 GCF_019417665.1 Ruminococcus sp. | reverse complement strand
CAAAAGAATACTTCGGATACGGCTTGGAGTATTGATGTATGACCGCTGCACCGCCTTCAAACACACTTAAATTGGAGATCATCGCATACCAGTCATGTTCAGAAAGTGCAGCTGCATTGTCCCGGCAGTACTTGATAAAATCGCATTCTGCTTCTATAATGCCAATCCCTTTCTGTTCTCCATGCAGTGGCACTTTCGGTTGTTCTTCTGCTTCTTGCGAAACCGGCAGTCTTTCTATCAGCTGTTCCTGTGTGTATCTTCGTTCCGGATGAAACGAGATGCACTCTACCAAGACCGGTTCTTTCTTGCAGTGATAGAATCCCGGCAGACGCATGACACGGCTTTCGTTGACACAGGCAGGATCTCCGCCAAAATGCTGCACCAGTGCCTTTTGAATGGGACGAAACAGGGACACCTTTGCCTCTTTGACAAACCAGTATGTATGCAGGGATTTTCTTGTTCTGATAACCATAGACGGCGGCAGCGGAAACGCATCGATGAGTGTCTGCTGTTCCTCGAAAGTTTTATCGTCCATCTCCACAAACTGTGCATTGATGCGAGTAATGCTGTCATCGGTCTGACCGCCGGAGTTCACCACAAAAAAGATGCCATGATTTTTCTGGTTATGTTCTTTCAGCGTGGACTCCACTGCAAAGAATTTTCCTGCCTCCACGGACATTTTGGCACCGGTAAAGATGCCTTCTTTCCGATCATCAAAAATACGCAGGCATACGGTATCATCTGGATGAAAGATCGCATTGATCACGTCCTGTGCTGATATGTTCATACCACTTCCTCCATCTCTTCTGTGAAATATCGAATCGGCATATGCCTGTATTTTGCCCATTGGATCTCCTGTGCCATTCCCTCAGAAATGCTGCTGCCGAATACCCACAGCTGGACACATTTTGTCAGAAGCACATGATTCATGAACATTGCCGTCTGCCTCTCTTCTCCCAGAGTATCATCCATAAACTGCGGAAAGAGCAAATGCGGTGCAATGGGAATACTGTGATGTATTACCGCAAAACGACTGTATTTCCGGGCATTTTCAATGTTTTCATTGGTATTGCCACGATAGGGAGAACAGATATATACAAGCGGTCGGAATGCCGCCAGTCTCCGTGCCTTTTTCTCCTCGCTTTCTATTCTTTTCATTGCTTCAAATTCGGTCGGCGAGAAGTATCCTTCCTTGTTGTGTGTTTCTGCCAAGTTCATTCCTCCAGTTCCTCTAAATTGCCGAAGCTTTCTCCGGCAGATGCTTCTGCCACAAGGGGCAGATCAAACTCCGGAAACGGCTGCTGTTCCATATAGCCTTTCACAAAAGCCACTGCTTCCTGCAATCTGTCTTTCGGAATGAGAAACGTCAGTTCATCGTGAATCTGCAGGATCGGTCTCAGCCATGGGCGTGACGGCAGTCCTTCTAAAATACGGACAATTGCCAGCTTCAGAATATCCGCAGCCGTTCCCTGAATCGGGGTATTCAAGGCACATCGTTCCGCAAAGGACTGCAGTCCCCAGTTGTCGCTGCGAATATTGGGAAGATACCTTCTGCGTCCCAGCCAGGTTTCTGTATACAGTTTCTGCTTTGCGGTCATCTTTGTTTCATTCTGCCAGACCGTCAAAGCCGGATAGCCAGCTTTCAGATTGCGAATGATCTCTTCACATTCCGGTATAGATTTCTCTACGCCTGCCTTGAACTTCAATGTGCTCTGCAGTCCCTTTGGAAATAGCCCGTAAAATGTGCCAAAGTTCACGTTCTTGGCGATGGTACGCTGTTCCTTGTATTCCGGTCGATGCTTGTTTTGTGCTTCTGCATAGGTACAGCCAAAAATGACGGCAGTGGTTGCCGCATGAATATCCCCGCCGTTCTGATAGGTTTCCATCATCGTCTTGTCCCGGCAGTAGAATGCTCCCACACGCAGTTCGATTTGCGAAAAATCGAGAGACAAGATCAGATGATTTTCCGGAGCCTGGATAAAGTTACGGACGCCGATGGGATCGTTGCTTTTTCTGGGGCAGTTCTGTAAATTGGGATTGCGGCAATTCATTCTTCCTGTTTCCGTGGACAGAGCAAAGAAATCCGGATGGATCCTGCCCGTTGCAGAATTCAGATATTTCAGGTAGCCATCAATGTAAGTGGACTTGATCTTGCTCCATTTCCGGTATTCCTGTACCAGTGTGAACAAAGGAGAAAGTTCCGGACGATTGGCATCACACCATTCCTTTAGCAGGATCATAGACGCATCATCTGCTGCTTCTTTGTTGGATGCAGTGACTTTCATAACAGGCAACTGTAAAGTCTGATACAGATACTCCTTGAAAGCTTTAGTGCTGCAGTTTGCTCCAATGGAAATGTCGCCAATGAGCATTGTGATCTCATTCCGGATACGCTGCATTTGCTGTTCTGCATCCTGCTGATGCTCTTTCATCAAATCTGCATTCACAGGCACGCCGTTGTATTTCATCAGCCCTAAGTACACCGCTGCAGGTGATTCGATTTCTTCCACAAGGTACCGATGTTTTGGCAAAAACCGATCAAACCAGTTATTGAAAATATGATACAGCTGCAAGGCAAAATCAGAGTCCGCACAGCCATAGCGTATTGTTTCTGCATCCTGTGCATCCAGTTCGTCAAAGTGTCTGCCGTTTGTAACATCCGAAAAAGTGGGCAGCCGTTCATGACACAATTCTTCCGCCAGTTTTTTCAGACCGCTGTCAGCAAGTTTGCGAAATGCGTAGTTGCTTTTCAAGGTCATTTGTGCTGCACAAATGGTATCATACACCGGCGGCTGGA
>NZ_DXUU01000116.1 GCF_019417665.1 Ruminococcus sp. | reverse complement strand
ATATGAGAATTATACCATAAATCAATTCAAAAGTCAATATGTCAGTACACTAGGAGATGCTAAAATGAGTTCAAAGCAAACAAACTCTTCTAAAGGAGGTTGCTTGATCATCGTTGTTATCCTGCTAGGAATTGTATTTTTATGGGTGACAAAATGGCTTGGAGCAGCAATTGTGGCGACAGCAATTCTATGGTTTATAGAATATGCAATATTTCCAGCACAAAAAAGATCGGAACCCGATTCTGACAGCTTTGAGAGCCAAAACTGCCCCAACTGTGGCGCACCATTACTGCCCGATGGATCTTGCGAATACTGCAAAAGGGGGAAGAAACGTTGAACAAGCATAAAATTATCAAATGGATTCTGTTTTGTATATGCATACTGCTGTTTGTTCTGATGATCATTCTTTCCATCGGGCGTGCAGCGATCTGTTTTTTGATTGCCGCTTTTTTTGTATGTCCATTTCTAAATATCCTAAAAAAACTGGATACATATATTCAGGAGAAGCATCGAAAAAGGGCAACTGTAATTTCAGCCGCTATTTTTGCAGTGTGCGGAGGTCTTTCCGTATATTCTCACTATTATTATATCCAGAATCCACCTGTGTGTACGTTCAGCTCATTTGACAATTCCCCTGTTGAAATTTCATACTATCATGAAACAGGAAGTTTTATTGTAAATGCAGTTGAACCTGAATTTGATGCAAACAATCTGGAGTTCATCAGCCAAAACACGGATATTGCAGAATTCAAATATGATCGTACCGTTTTAGATGACCATATTTATTACAGCATTGAACCGGTATCAGGTGGAGAAACATACATATATGTCCGCTGCAAAGAATGCGGTGCAGAATCCAAAAAAATACATGTTACCGTAAATATGCCGAAAAAATCCACAGAAACCTCAGCGCAAAACACTAGCACAACAAAATTATCCACATCCTCTACAACAAAATCAACTACTATCACAACTTTCGCTACTACAGTTGTGACAACTACAACAACTGTCGTACCCACACCTGTAGAAACAGAGGCTGCTGTTGTTCAGAAAACAGAGCCAACAATGCTACATTTCATCTTAAATACAGATTCAAATTGTGTTCACATCAACCCGAATTGTAATAGGGCAAAAGAAATCCTGCCGGAAAATTATGCTGAAATTGATATACTTGAAGATGAATTAGGCAATTATGCCGGTCAATACTGGGCTTGCGGAGTATGCTCAAAACGGTATAAAGATCAACTCCCCAATTGGAATTGATGTAACATAATACAGAATAGCAACAAATCCGCCTATAGCTGAACTGCTATAGGTGGATTTGTTCATAATTATTTTACATGTATATTTTCACATTTCTTCTTGACAATACGTGTTGCGTATGATATAATAATATTGTGCTCAGGGAGATGAGCACAATACCGGGGCAAGCGGATATAGAAAGGAGGCACAAATGGAAAACATGACAGATAAGCAGATGGAAGTTATCCTGAATCTTGTGGCTGACAAGTTTGCAGCTTGCAAGGATATGGACGAAGTCAAAAAAGCTGTCCAGGAAGTCAGAGACATGGCAAAAAAAGATAAGCCCACCGAATAATCGATAGGCTCACCCGAACAAAACACGAAAGAGCGGTTCTTGCCACCGCTTTTTTGTGCTATCTAATTATAGCACACTTTTCCCGGTTTGGCAAGATAATTTTTTAGGAGGTGCTGCATGACACCGCAAAAAAAGTACGACTTAGCAAACACAAAAACATACACGATCAAAGTCGTAAAGACGACAGAAAAAGATATTATGGATAAGCTGGACAGTGTACCGAATAAAGCTGGGTACATAAAGGAACTGATCCGCAAGGATATCATGGAAAACGGATAAAAAATGCCCCACGGCGGCAACCGTGAGACGTTTCAAAAAGGATGTACTTTGAACTCGTACATCCTCATTATAGCACATTTCTTTTGAAATTGCAAGGAGGAATTTTTATGGGCAGACCAAAAAAGTACCAATGACACATAAATGCTGACTGTCAAAGTATGCACTGCAATCTGCTCCGCTTTCATCTTTTATTGCAAGTATTTTCTTTTCACCAGTATCCAGCGAATATTGTACCAGTTCCATTTTCATGGAATAATCATCTGCACTCTCGCCGGTAACAATATTATACGCATAATAAAGGCTGTCTCCAAAAACTCCCACTATCATATAATTTCCATACCATGCGCCTTCTGCGGAATCTGTCGTCGAATCGGAAATCATGATATTCTCTTCAGATGCAGTGTTAATCGAATATAGCCCACCTGTTGTTGTGGTATAGAACAGACTATCCTCCACAAGAACCATAGAATCAATGGATTCATTCGGTGCGTAGAATGACGCTATATCGCCAGTTTCAGTCTGAATTCGTACAATAGAGTATCCACCAATGTTTTCGTTATAGGTCAGCGCATAGAGATAACCATCCTGAGAAAGATTCAGTGATTTCAAAGGATCATTGTTGAGCGGCGAAAAAAACACCTCGTTCCAACTTGCACTCGTCAGATTTTCACAAGTTCTATTCGCCTTATTATATTTGCAGATGTGACCGGATTTCTGTACTTCATCACTGCCCCATACCGTTGCCTTGTTGGTATCGACAAAAAATATATATTGTGCATCTTCTACCATATATCCACCACTGAGGATGTTGTCCATATCTGCACCAATATAGTGTGCAGATTCCGTGGGAAATGGTTCTGTTGGCGGCTCCGTTGGTGGTACTGTCACTTCCTCAGTTGCAGCAAGAGTTATTTCTTCTGCTGCTGTGCTTTCATCTGTCATCTCTGAAGTCTCTGCAGACAGTTCATTTCTGTTTTCCACATTCAATACTTCGCTGATGTCATTTTTAATACCTTCCTCAGAGGCACAGCCAGTCATAACGTTACCTAATATGGCAATTATCGTCATAGATGCAAAAATCTTTTTTATCTTCATATTTACCGCCTTCTTTTATTGAATATTTTAGAGCCTGTTCAGTATCTTTACACCAAGTTCTAAAAGAAGTATAATAAAAA
>NZ_DXUU01000115.1:1858-3216 GCF_019417665.1 Ruminococcus sp. | reverse complement strand
GGCGGTGCAGCGGTCATACATCAATACTCCAAGCCGTATCCGAAGTATTCTTTTGAAGAAACGCAGAATAAGATCCAGCATTTTCTCCGCAGCGGAACAAAACCTATGACCTGCCGCACCATTGCAGAGAAAGGCTTTTCCTGCCCAAAGCTGCGAAGCGGACAGTGCAGCTGTAAATCTCCTGCGGCTCTGTGTTTTCAGCCGCTTTCCATTGATGGCATTCGGGCACTGCTGCTGCAGCAAAAGGTGCAAAATGCCGTGGTGGAAGATTTGCAGACTGCACGAAACTTTGTGTCGGAATATCTTTACAATGTGGACAGCGTGACTGCCGAATCGATGATCCATTACGATTTAAAGCAGCATTTCGGTTTCAAAAATGCAGATGTCAAGCCGCTGCTTGCTCTGCAAAAAGAACTGTACAAGGCATTTCAAAACAAATCCGAAACACGGAAGCATCGCTCCGGCATGGAAATTCCCGACTGGTATGAAATGACAGAACGGGGTCCGAAGTTTCTGCCCGGTGTGCTTGCAGAATACATGACACAGAATGCCCCTGTGTTTTATTCTGCCGAGCAGTATTATTGCTATGAAAATGGCGTTTATCACAGCATCACGGAACTGACAGCAAGAAATATGGTACGGGATAAAATGCTGACCAGATACACAAAGCTGTCTCAGATCAATGATACCGAAGGACAATGGAAGATGCAGGTGCAGAAGGATATTCGGGAACTCAATTCCAATCCCTATCTCATCAATGTGCGAAATGGCCTGTACAATGTGCTGGACGAAACCTTATCGGAGCACACCGCAAAGTATCTGTCTACGGTACAGCTGAATGTGCGATATATGTCCGGTGCAAAGTGTCCCAGATTTCTGCAGTTTCTGCATGAATCCGTGGAGGAGGATCAGGTGACGCTGATTCAGGAGATGCTGGGCTACTTTCTCATTCCGGTCAATCATGCCCAGAAGTGCTTTATCATTGTGGGAAAAGGCGGTGCCGGGAAGTCTGTGCTGCTGCGGGTGCTGAATGAACTTCTGCTGGGAAAAGAAAATGTGTCCAATGTAGCATGGCAGGCACTCAGTGACCGTTTCAAGACAGCAGAATTGTTTGGAAAATGGGCGAACATCTGTGCGGAACTGCCGACTAAGGGCATTGAAGACAACGGCATTTTCAAGGCGTTGGTCGGAGAGGATTATCTGACTGTGGAAAAGAAAAACAAAAATCCCTTTTCTTTTCAGCCCTATGCGAGGCTGCTCTTTTCCTGCAACAGTATTCCGAAGAACTATGGGGACAAATCGGAGGGCTTTTACCGCCGTCTGATCATTGTCCGGTTCAATCATTCTGTGCCGGAGGA
>NZ_DXUU01000115.1:0-1758 GCF_019417665.1 Ruminococcus sp. | reverse complement strand
TTCTTTGCACGGTATAAATCATACTGTGACAGCTGCGGCATGGCTCCATACAGTCAGCAGAATTTCAACAACGAACTGGAAGCAAATTTTCCCACGGTCGTGAAAGCAACAGACAGAACCGGAAAACGGAGAACGTGGAGAGGCATCAGCTTTTCAGAAAGCCATGTGTAGCTTGCCAGAGGAGAGGTCTGCACGACTTTCTGACAGAGTTTACAGGCTTTGCAGGAAATTTCCGTAATCTTTTATATATTTCCTATTTTATATCCCCATATATTTTCTCATTTTTTATGAGTATAATAGAAATTTCCCTGTAAAATCAGTAAAGAGGTAAGAGGTGAGCAGTTTGAAAGAAGCGGATATCGTAAGGGCGATTTTGAGGTATCTGAAAACCGTGCCGAATTGTTTTTGCTGGAAGGAGCATGGCGGGATGTATGGAACGGCAGGAATCCCCGATGTGATCGCCTGCATTGGCGGCAGGTTCTTTGCCTTTGAAGTAAAAACGGAGAAAGGAAAAGCAACTGCTTTGCAGGAATCGGCTCTTCGCAAAATACAAAAATGCGGCGGAAACGCTGCCATCGTCCGTTCTGTGGAGGAGGTAAAAAGAATGCTGGAGGAGACCACGGCATGACAGCAAAAGAATACATGAAACAGGTACAAAGACTTCTTAGAAGGATTGACCGAAAACAAAAGGAAGCAGATGCTCTTCGTCAGAAACTTTCTTTTCCCAAATCACCTGCCTATTCTGATTTGCCCAAACCCGTATCGCCGGAATCTCACGCCGTGGAAAGCGGCGTTTCTCAGATCTTATCCTTGGAGGAAGAAGTAAAGACTGCAAAAAAGGAACTGGAAGCTCTGAAAGCAGTTTTTGATACTGCGATAAAAGCCGTCACAGATACGGAGCATCATGATATTCTGGCAAAGCGTTATCTGGAATTCAAGGACTGGAATCAGATCGCAGAAGAAATGGGATACAGTAAACCTTCCTGTTATCGTTTGCACCGGGAAGCCTTGGCAGGGATGAAAAGTTGATAGTTCATGATAGTTCATAACACTTGATGATAGTTCGCATATGTGGTATACTGTAAAGTAGGAAAACAGGAGAAAGCGAAACAGCCTTTGCGGAAGAAATTCTGCGAGGGCTGTTTTTCGTGTCCATAAAGGAGAATCGATATGCTTGCAAAAGAAGTTTTAAGAAACAGTATGGATCTAAACAGACGCATCAAGGAACAGAGTGTGATTTATCAGGATTGGAAAGCTATGGCGATGGAAATCGATGAAGATGAAATACATGAGATCGTGGAGGCAGCGTGGGACGATCTGATTGCATCCATCCGGTTGAAACGGAAGCTGGAAGAACTTATCATGGCAAATCACAATGCCGACCAGCGTGAGATCCTTCGTTTGCGGTATCTTTACGCTGCAACATGGGATGCCATTGCAGATGAACTGAATGACAGCGTTGCCTGGGTGAAGGAACAATACCAAAAAGCATTGAAAAAACTCTCTGCAGAAACCACAGAGAGTTGCAAAGGCTGTGACTGCTGTGCCGAAGAAATGTAAGAAGCCCTGCAAGCATCCCGGTTGTCCCAATCTGACAGACGGTTTGTATTGTGCAGAGCATCAGCCCCTGCATCCAGACCGACCGTCTGCCGCTAAGCGTGGCTACGGCAGCAAGTGGCAGAGGCTCAGCAAAGCCTACCTCCGCCGGCATCCTTTGTGTGTGCGGTGCAAAGCACAGGGACGGTTCACGGCAGCGAC
>NZ_DXUU01000114.1 GCF_019417665.1 Ruminococcus sp. | reverse complement strand
TCTACAACAATGCCGGCATCCAGACAAAAATGTACACTGGTCTGAGCAGTGCAAACGATTCTGACTACATGACCACGAATTATGAATATGATGCGTGGGGACATTTGGTAAGAACGACTGACAGCACAGGCTATAACTCTGGTGCAACAACCTATGATCTGAATGGTAATGCACTGACTGTAACCGATGCAAACGGCAATGTGACCACTAACACCTATGATGCACTGAACCGTGTGCTGACAGCAAATACTATTTGCAGTGATACTTCTAAAAATGTATCAAAATCCTATGTCTATGACAATATGGGAAGAGTGCGGAGTAAAACTGCCAATGGTGTACAGACAAGTTATCAGTACGATATCCTTGGACGTGTTTATCAGGAACTTAGTGAAAAATATTTTAAGGGCTATTTCTACGAGGGCGTATCGCAGTATGCGAAGGAGCAGCTGGTTGGTATTAATCACCAGATAATTTATTCTGCTACACAATATGAATACGATGCCGAAATGCGTGTTATTAAGGTAAAGGAAAGCGGCAATGAAACAGCTTCCTATACCTATGATGCCAACGGCAACAAGGCAAGTGAAACGCTGGCAAACGGTGTGGTTTCGACTTATACTTACAATGGCTGCAATAAGATTACAAAGCTTGTGACGAAATCCGGTAATTCGACGATTTCTGAGTATGAATATTCGTACTATTTAGATGGTTCTGACGCTTGCAAAGTACGCAGTGAAAGTGGTATAATAGAGACAACGGATTACGAGTATGATGGGTTGAAACGTCTGACGGAAGAATCAGTTTCCAATGGCACAACAATGGACACCTATGCGTATGAGTATGATGACTACGGCAACCGTTCCAAGATGACGGCTACTGGTACGGAAGAATATGAGACTGTTTATGATTACAATGATGCAAACGGCAATTATACTGCATTGCTGCAAAAGGAAACCAAGACAGTCGAGGAAACTTCCAGTGCCACAACAGCCAATGGATTGGCAACCAGCCCCACAGAGCTGATTACAAATTCTATCGCAGACACCGGTACAAAAGAAACGGTATATTCCTATGATGCCAACGGAAATCAGATCACAAAGACCGCAGAGGGTAAGACAGAGACAAACACTTACGATGGTCTGAATCAGCTGATTGGATTTACTGATGGAGAGACAACAGCAAGTTACACGTACAATGCGGATGGTCTGCGGACGAGCAAGACAGTTGACGAGGAGACGATTAACCATATCTGGGATGGCAACAAGCAGATTGTTGTGGACATGGATGACAGTGACTGGTACAGCGCTGAGGTTTATGTTCGTGGTACAAATCTGCTGGCGAAATTCAGCAAGCAGAGTGGCAATGTCAAGACGGATTATCAGTATTATACGCAGAATGCGCATGGCGATGTTGTTAATCTGACGGATGCTCAGGGTGCGATTACAAAGTCGTACAAGTATGATGCGTTTGGTGTCGAACAGAACATTGATGATTCCGATAGAAATGCGTTCCGGTATTGTGGGGAATACTATGATGCGGAAACGGGTACGATTTATCTGAGAGCACGGTATTATAACCCGACTACGGGTAGGTTTATTTCACGAGATAGTTTTGCAGGCAAGAATGAAGAGCCATTAAGTTTAAATCTTTACACTTACTGTCATAATAATCCCATTGCATATATTGATTCTAGTGGTCATGCTATTGAGACTGTGCTTGATGTGATAAGCCTAGCTTGCAGTGTTGTGGATATGGTAAGAGATCCGTCTTGGGCAAATGCAGGATTCTTAGCTTGGGATGTAGCAAGTGTTGCTATTCCGTTTGTTCCAGGATCATATGCAGGGAAAGCTGTCAGAACAACTGCAAAAATTGCTTCTCATTCTGATGAGGCTACTGATGCATTAAGATATTCGGATGAACTTATTTCAGCAGCTAACGTTCGAAGAACAACAACACAGTTTAATTTCCATGATGAATTAGCAAAATCGTTAGAACAGAGACTTTCTCCAACAGCGGGATATCGTAGCTTTATGGAACCTAATGATAGTTTTTATCGTAATGTACTTCAAAATCCTACTATAGATTCATCTGGGTATTATGATATAATTGCTCATGGTTCCCCAAATTCTATTGAGATGAATATAAATGGACAGATTCAAGAAATTGATCATAGAATGTTAGCTTCAATGTTGGAACACTCAGATGATTATATGGGACAAGACATTCGGCTTTTATCTTGTAGTACAGGTTCTTTAGACAATGGGTTTGCTCAAAATTTGGCAAATAAAATGAATGTCAATGTGTTAGCACCAACAAATATCTTATGGGCATATGATAATGGAAAAATGGTTGTAGCACCATCTATAACTTCTGGACGCCCTACATATCCGGATCTCTCGAATACAGGAGATTTTAAATTATTTACGCCTGGACACTAATAGGTGGCACCATATGAATGAATTAAAATGTGATATATGTGGATGTAGCATGGTATTTATGCAAAGGGGTTATTCTCAAGGGTGGTTTTGTTTGAATTGCGGACGTAGTATTGTTACCAGTGCTTGCGAGTTGCTAGAAGAAAAAAACAAAAAATATTCAATATTCTTACTTAATGGAGATTATACAAATATAGACCACATAAAAGTTGTTGCAAAAGCAAAAAATATAAACTATATAAAAGCGAGATCTATTTTGAAATCTAAAAACAGAATATTTTTAATTTTTGGTAAAAAGGAGGATCTAAAACACATTATTGATGAACTAAATAATCTAAACATTGAATACTGTGTCGAATCTAATAATTAATAGTAACAAAACGGTAGAAATGCTAGTAATCAGGTTTTATTTTGACCCACGCATACAATTTCTGCGAGAGACTGACTAATTTTATGACAAAAACTGAAAAACTTGTTTCAGCCTCGGATATATTCAAATGTAGGATTACAGAAGTCTTGTATCTGAACAAAATAGAAACAGAAACCTTGTACAATCTGTATGCAAAGGCAAGCGTACAGATCAGCCCCGATCTCGCTGCATATATTTCCGTCAATGAAGCCGTAACAGCAGGAACTGCGAACTGTCCGTCAAGACAGTCGAGGAAACTTCCAGTGCCACAACAGCCAATGGACTGGCAACCAGCCCCACAGAGCTGATTACAAATTCTATCGCAGACACCAGTACAAAAGAAACGGTATATTCCTATGATGCCAACGGAAATCAGATCACAAAGAC
>NZ_DXUU01000113.1 GCF_019417665.1 Ruminococcus sp. | reverse complement strand
GCAGTCCGGCAAGCGAAAAACCGCCGCTGCCGTCAAAGAGGCTGCCAAGGGTGAGATTACGCATCTGACACCTCTACTTCCGAATATTCCATTCGCTTCCCATCCCGAATCAAATACACATCATCGAAATTTCCGTCATGGAGTTTTATGTACCTTTCAACGGCTACATCAACAAACTTCGGTTCCAGTTCCACACCGAAGCACACACGATTTAGCTGCTCACAGGCAATCAATGTAGAAGCACTTCCCAGAAATCCATCCAGCACCATTCCGTTTGTCTGCGTACACTGGGAAATCAGATAGGCGATCAGCGGCACCGGCTTACTGGACGGATGTCCGCAGCCGTCCTCTTTGCTGTTTTTAATGCGGTCAAATTCAAATACTGTTTTCTGTTTCTGGTCACCATACCAGATATGCTTTCCGTCTTTTCTCCAGCCCCAGATAATCGGTTCATGGATATACTTCCAGTCGGTTCGGGTGAGAACAAGACGGTCTTTCTTCCAGACAAGTCCTGCACCGACCTTGAAGCCTGCATCTTCATATGCATCATGAAATACACGTGCCTTGGAGGTGGCATAAAACACATAAATGCTTGCATCCTTCGCCATGGCATCTTTGAATCTCTCAAATGCAGATTTCAGAAACGCATATCCTTTTTCATCATCAAGGTCATCATTTTTGATTTTGCCTGACGTGCTTTCCAGATTGACAAGATACGGTGGGTCTGTGCAAACAAGATTTACTTTTGTGTCTCCAAGAAGTGCTGTATAGGTTTCCGGCAAAGTGGAATCACCGCAGATAACGGTATGCTTTCCAAGATGCCAGATGTCACCTGTTTTGGATTTGCAGGGCTTTTCCAGTTCTGCATTTACATCAAAATCATCCTGTTTTGCTTCATCACTGTTAATGTCGAAAAGGTCAGCAATTTCAGATTCATCGAAACCAGTCAAACCAAGGTCAAATCCGAGATTCTGCAACTCTTCCATCTCAACAGCAAGCAGTTCATCGTCCCAGCCGGCATCTAACGCCATCCGGTTGTCAGCAAGAATATACGCTTTCTTCTGTGCATCCGTCAGATGATCGGCATACACACAGGGAACTTCTGCAATGCCTTCTTCCTTTGCCGCCATGATGCGTCCATGTCCAGCCAGCACATTGTATTCCCGGTCGATAATGACCGGATTCACAAAGCCAAACTCACGCAGGGAAGAACGAAGCTTCAGGATCTGTTCCTTGTTGTGCGTTCTGGCATTATTCGCATAGGGTACTAACTTGTTGATGTCAACAAGCTGAAATTCTGTGGTCGTTGTCATCTGTAATTCCTCCTCTGCTGAATTCTGAGCATACCTCTTCGGGCGGCATCCATATTGCCTTTGACAGCCTGTCCTTTGATTGTGCGATATTGCTGTTTGGTCATGTTATTTCTCTGCTGTTTCAGTTCTCTCCAGAATTGAACATCTGCTTTCATGTATTTCTCACTTTCTGCTGCTCAGAAGCTGTTCCATCAAATCATCCTGCGGTGTGCCGTCAAATTTGGTCGTGCAGTTCTGTTTCACAATATCGAAAATCTCATACCAGAGCAAATTTGCCTGTTTCTGAAATGTCTGGCTCATCTGCACAAACGGGGAAGCAATAACGCCGCCCGTGGTCGGGTGCTTTCCCAGCAGTCCATAGGTACTGAGGGCTTCTTCACACTGTACAAATCGGGCGAATGCCTGCGAATAGCTTTCCAGCAGTCGTTTGTTGACGTGCTTTTCACAGCCACGCTGTTTCAGCCAGAGCCATGTTTCTTTGTACACAATGTCTGCTCCCAGCGGTTTTCCGTTCTTCTGCTGGGCAGACAAGTATGCACTGGGACTTGGCATATCCGCACCGGTCAAATCAGCGGCATCGTCCAGATCAGCTGCGTCCAATTCCGGAGCATGAAACTCCATAATATCTGCGTCCTTGCCCTCTGCGATTTTGTCGGAGAGGGCTTTTGGCTTATCGCCTGCACGAACTCGTCTGCCGCCTCTTCTTGTACCGTCTTTTGCCATCTGATTTCACCTGCCTTTTGAGAGAAAAACAGCCGAAACTGCGTAGGTTTCGGCTTGTTTTCATATTTTCGGGGTTAATCCCCCGTTTGAACCTTGGTTTTTGTGTATGAGAGGGAACGCCGGTCTGTAAAAAATTCACAATTAGCGATTTTTATCCCCCCACCGGAAGCCTCCAACCCCTCTCCATTGCGAATTTTGTCGAATTATGCTATAATGGATAAAGCTCGTTGTTGGAGGTATATTTATGCCAAATGAAATCACAGCATTTGCACCTAACTGGGTAAATGATAAGTTAGAGATGGTATTCAGCAAAAATTTCCAAAGAATAATAGAATTTTATGTGTTTTCCACACCTTGTTCTCTTGTCAGTTCCTCTGTAACCGGCATGAATAACCGTAGGAGAACATGGGGAGATAAACCTTGGAATAATACTAAACTCAAGCATTATCTTCTCAGAGCGGCTAAATTAAAAGAAGACGTAAACTATATTAAGGCAACCGGAGATAAAAAGCGAAAATCAGACAACACAATAGTTACGCCCTCAGATATGCAAGAAAAAATACGGAGTTGTGGACTTAATGATAGGTTCCATACAAAACGAGACAAAAACAGAATTGTCTTTATTTCCAGCGGAAAGTCTGCTGAATTTCTGGACATCTTTTTTTACATCCGGTGTGCATTGGCACATGGGCGTTTTCGTATATATGAAGCCGATGATCCAATCTATGTATTAGAAGCGGCAGAAAAACACAAGATTGACAAAGAAACAAAAGCCTTGGTTAAAGCAAGAATGGTTTTGAAGGAATCTACTCTTCTTGAATGGGCAAGAATAATAGATACCGGTGCAACTATATTAGAATCCCTAAAACGCGATGAAGAAAAAGATGTTAGAGATAAAATAATCGAGTTAATTAGTTCACACCCATGTGTTTCAAAGGATAATATCTGCGACAGACTAAATGCAGACTATTCAACAGTATTATATAAAAAAGATATCAAAGCCCTGATTGATGCATTAAAGAAAGAAGGGATAATAGAATACTCAGCCAAAGATCATTTTTGGATTCTATGTCATTAATACTTATACTCAGGTCTGCTGTCTTCGCTTCCGGTTTTCCAGTCATGGCAGGACTTGCAAAGAGCCTGCCAGTTGCTTTCATCCCACATCAGATGCGGATCACCACGGTGAGGAATGATATGGTCGACCACAGTCGCTGCCGTGAACC
>NZ_DXUU01000112.1 GCF_019417665.1 Ruminococcus sp. | reverse complement strand
GCATCTGAGTTTGACATATTCTTCTACGAATCGTTTACGTTGCTCTGTCAGCATATTGCTTCACCGTCCTCACCTCCGGGCAACAAAAAACCGGCAGGGGATATCCCTTACCGGTTTTCATAATTTCATGCTATTATTATACCACAGGTCAATTGTATCAAACAAGACCATTTTTATTTGTCAAGCATCAGCTCCAGTGCCTTCTGGTGCATTCTGACGGATGTCATGTGTGATATGTACAGTTGATCGTTGACTTGTTCCCATTTCAGCCCGTCCACATAGCGAAGCCGGATAAGCCCCCCAAGATCAGGCGGCAGGGAACGGATGGCACGCTCAATCGTAGCTGCCTGCCGTGCCCAGTTTGCCGCTGTTTCCTCGTATTCTTCGGACAGCTGCTCCAGTGCCTCGACGTATCGCTGCTGCCGGGAAAGTGATTCATTTTAAGTTGGCAGTTGAAGTCGGTGCACTAACACATATGCTTGCGGCAATCAATGAAATTGATGACGAAACTTTGAAAAAGCTTCGTATCATGTGTGTGGATGAAGTGAAACGCATCAATGGCATTATCAATTTTGAAAAAGCGGTTCGCTATCAAAGGAGCGGTGACTAATGTCGTTATTAATTGTTACAAGCCGATATCTGAAAAGTGGTACTGCAAAAACAAAATCTCAACGGAAGAATTATACGAAATATACCGCCAGCTCTTCTGACCGCCCGGACAATTTCCTGCAACAGTGGAATATCGCTATATTCCAGCACCGGTGTGACGATTTCCACGGCATACTCTCTTGACGCATTACCGCCGTTTTTGTCCACACGCCGAATGCTGGAATCATAAACAACTGCCCATTTTCTGTCCTTGCTATCACAAATATGATACTTATCGTAACTGCCGCCAAAGTGCTCCGGCACGCTGTCAAATACTCTGCCGATTGCCCTTGCGGCTGCGTTTCTCGTCAATCCGGTACACTCAATTTCCACGCCAAATTTTTGCGTTTTAATTCCGTCAAAATTTCCTGACAAATTTTCATCTCCCATAAAAAATCGACCTGCAATGCAAGCCGTTTTTCTTGATATTTCGTTATTTTTCCATTTCCGCTTTTACTTCCACGCCGCCCTTGAAAACGATCAGTAATTTCTCTTTCGACAGCACTTTCACGCAATCAATCAGCTTGCGGACAATCACATTGTCAAACACTTCAACCTGAAAGTTTTCATGTGCCAGCATTTCCATGGCAGAATCGATTTTATTCTGCGTATCCGTTGAAATCTCTGCATTCTTTCGGAGTTCCGAAAGCTTTTCATTTATCTCTTGTTCCTCTGCATGAATGTTTTCAAACTCGCAGTCCAGCTTATTCTCATCACATCCGCCGCCAGTAATCAGCAATATCAGGTCGTTTCGCGCGCTGTCCAGTTCTTTCAGCCGCTGTTCCAGATGCAGAATTTCCTGTTGGTTTTTGCACTCCAGAACCGAGCCGATATTTGCTTTCAAAATTTTTGCAATCTCATCTCCACAGCCGAGATATTCGTTGATTGCTTGCAGAATCGCTCTGTGCAGCTTGTCCTCATGAATGGTCGGTGATTCCGAACAATACTTTTTCCCATGCTCCAGGCGGCTGATACACCGCCAGACAATCTGTTTTTTACCACCCGCCGTCCATGTGCATCGCCGATACGGCGTACCGCAATTGCCGCAGATGAGTAACTCTGTAAGCACATATTTGCTGGAGTATTTGCCTTGTTCCGTCGTTGTCTTATCAGAAGTTTTTCGTTTACTGGAACGCCTTGCAAGCTCCTGCTGCACACGGTTAAATGTGTCCCTGTCGATAATCGGTGCATGATGATTTGTCACCAGATACATGGGGCGTTCGCCGTTATTTTTCACAACTTTTTTGGAGATACAGTCGGCGGTAAATGTCTTTTGCAGAAGTGCATCGCCCACATATTTTTCATTTTTCAGAATGCTTTTGATATTGGATTCGCTCCAGTTCTTATTACCCATTGCAGTCAGTTTCCCCTTAGATTCAAGGGTAGCTTTTATCCTCGTGAAGCTAAGTCCATCCAGATATAATTCGTATATCAAATGGACTGTTTCCGCTTCATCGGGAACAATTTCCGGCTTGCCGTCTGCACCTTTCTGATATCCCAGAAGCTTGGAATATTGGAAGGAAACCTTGCCTTCTGCATAAGCTTTTTGCTTGCCCCAACTGACATTTTTGCTGATGGATTCACTTTCCGCCTGAGCAAAACTGCCGTATAGGGCAATCATAAATTCGCTTGTCATCGTCATCGTGTTGATGTTTTCTTTTTCAAAAATTACGCCGATTCCAAGGTCTTTTAATTGCCGCACATATTCCAGGCAATCCACGGTATTTCGGGCAAAACGGGAGATTGACTTGGTGATCACTAAATCAATTTTTTGTTTCTTGCACAGCCGGATCATTTTCAAAAATTCCGGTCGTTTCTTTGCTTGGGTGCCGGAAATTCCTTCGTCGGCAAATATACCAGCCAGTGTCCATTCCTTTTTACGATTGATCAAATCAGTATAATATGTGATCTGAACCTGATAGGAATTCTGCTGTTCTTCCTGTTCGGTACTAACACGACAGTATGCCGCTACTCTAAGCTGATGGTATTTATCCCTGTTTTCCGTAGTTTGCGGCTTTGCAGGAATTATCCTGACATTGGGCGCTGTGGTCATTTTGCATCTTCCTCTCTATGATATTTTTAATGGTGGCACCGTTGATAAACTCAACTTCAACGGTGAAAAAATGACTTACTGAAATTCGCAAAATGCAGGATTTCAATAAGCCAATGTCAAGTGTATTCGATTGTTCGCAGTTTTTCAGAATATCCTTTAACTGCGTGGTTTTCCGAGGTTTATCGTTATAGGTGCAGCAACCATATTTCAGTTCTGCAAGCTTGCATATTTCTTCTTTCGCAATTTCAAAATTAACATCAGGAGTATCCATCAGGCGGTTGATTTCATTCTGCTGACGGGTGACTTCGATACTCGGATTGTAACTACTGATTTCTGCGTTCGTGTTAATTAAACCAGGATTTTCAATTGTCGTATTCAACAAAGTAATCATCACGCCAATCAGCATTTGATCGGTTATTCTATGACTGAATCGGGAACATTCCGGATTGCGGCAGTCCCATTTTTCACTGCGTGTGTTGCCACCAATTCGGGAGAGTTTATGTCCGCATTCCGCACAATAGGTCAGATTCCGAACTGTTTTTAGTTCTTCTGATATTTCTGTAAATCCGACAGTTTTCATTTTCTTTTGCGCATTGACTCTGCGGAATATATCTTCATCGATAATTACCGGATATCCGTTCGTGCCGAGATATTTTTCATTTTCGAG
>NZ_DXUU01000111.1 GCF_019417665.1 Ruminococcus sp. | reverse complement strand
AGAGAAGCAATACGAAGAACTCTAAAAAAAATCGGCTTAAACCTCACAGAACTGATGTAGCCTGCCACGCAAAATGCAAAAAACTGCCACGCAAAACGAAAAAAACGCTCTTGAACGTGGTGTTCAGGAGCGTTTTTCACTACATATAAACGGCATTTTACCGCTGTTTTATCCATTCAATTTTGCGTCAATCCTCGCCACGTGCTGCAAGATCTGCTTGAGGGTTTCCTCATCGATGGTGTCTTTTTTCGTATTCTCTGCCGATTCAGATGGTGTCGAATTTTTCGCAAAGCCATTCAGCCCAGCGGCTTTAATAATCGCCGGATAATCCTTGTACGCATAATCCAGATCCACATCTCCGGAAATGCCGGGAACACTACCTTTCCAGCTATACTGCCACAGCCCGTAGTTGTCGGAATAAGACGATCTGCTTACATCGACATGAGAAAGAAAAACATCATACCGATTTTTTACGCTGTTTCCGATGCAGCTTTCCAAAGCCGACTTGAACGTATAAATTGCCGTGTAGTATTCGGCCTTTTCCAACGCCCCGCAAAACGCTTGACACAGTGCGTCTGCGTTTTGCAGGCTTGCCTTTTCCTCAATATCGAATGCAATCGGATATTCGAACTGTTTTCCGGATAGGACAGACAAGCACACAGTTGCTTCCTGCTCCGCTTCTGCGGCGGTCGTGGCATAGCTGTACCAATACACACCGCAGGGGATCCCAAGCCGCTTACACTCGCTGTAGTTCCGTACAAACTGCACATCGATCTGGCTGAATTCTTTCCCATAGCCAGCACGAAGTATCGCAAAATCCACTTTGCCAGATGCCTTAACCTTGTCCCAGTCGATTGTGCCCTGATGTTTGGAAACGTCAATACCTTTGGCCTTTACGCCGGAACTGTTTGCTATAGTGGCGCTAGATGATTTTGCAATGCCGAAATAGCTGTAGAAATCGCTTGTTACAGTATTCGTGCCTTTGGTCTCGTCTCCATAGTATTTGCTGCCAGTTCGCACGTCCAGGTGCGTGGAAGTGTATGTGTCGGTGATGTTGGCAATACCACCGAAGCCCAGATCCTGCGCTGTACAGCAGACAGTCTTGCTACTGATTGGTTGACCATCCTGTCCGTAGCACACTACATCCGCAGCCGTGCCCTTGGTATGCTGCCCGGAACCTGTTCCACCCACCGCCTTGTCATGACTTGCGCATCTGTAACCGCTGTTGACAATAATCTTGCTGCAATTCAGCGCAGTATACAGCTTTTCCAACTTTTGCAGCAATTCCTCGGAGATCAGCGTGTTATGGCTTTTACCGCACTTGCAGCGGAATTCTTTGGCGTTAAAATGTGCGGTCAGCTGTGTGGTATCGCTGTAAGTATAGTTTTTTACTGCCATGTCAGTCATCATCCTTTCCCTTGTTTTGCAGCAAATCAATCGCTTTTGTCAATACTCCCGGCATGGGCACGCCCAGCAGACCTGCATTTTCCACAATGGAGATCAATTCATTGCACATAAATGCAATGCAGACGCCGTCACGAATATAGCTTGTCCCAAGCACAATATCCAATCGTACCGCAACCAGTACCAGCAACAGGGACACAACTTTTTTGGCAAGACCTTTCCAACCAATAAAACTGGACAGATGCCCGTTTTTGCTTTTTCGGGATTTTCCAACAGCTGCAATGATAAGCCCGGTCAAGTAGTCTATACTCATAAAAATCAGCAGTGTTGCCAATGACGCATCCCAACCTCCAAACAATCCAGCAATAAAGCTTCCAACAACGCCAAGCATGGCACAAATCGATTCTTTCATTATATCACCTCATCAAAATTTTCACATGTGTATCATCAATTCTGGATAACACACGATAACCAACACGCCCCTTAGACTTCGTAGCGATACCACCAGTAGTCGGTACACAGTAGCTGTTTGCCTGGCATGTCCCATCGTCCACAACAACCAGCTTACCCATCATGCCAACTACATCCCATTCAGGTCTTTCCGATCGTGGGATGTATTTTACATTCGGATCGTAGTCCGGGTTTAGCGTTTGGTACGTGTGTTCGTTTCCATCCTCGTCAATGATAGGTTCATCGTATAAATTTCCGCCGAAGATATCAGTCAGATACATCCCATTCCAATTGTCCTCATATGCATCGCCGACAATGGATGCAGCAGCAGATACAACGCCGATAATATCATCGTCAATAGATTCTGCAAACTTGATTTTTTCGCCGTCCAGCGTGACAAAATGTCCTCGTCTATCATCTTCATTTGGATTGCCGTCAAGCCATTCAAACATTTCGGCGTAGTCCGCACCGGTGGAACTATACGCACCAGTAGCGTATGTTTTGCCATCAGATGCCACTCTAAAGGCGTTTGCTCGTGCGCTGCTAGTACCTTTACCAACGGCAAAAAGTCCAGCATTATTCTGTGCGTTCCACTGTCCTACAACAGTAGAGTTGCCGATCAAGTTTGTCAAACCCCACCCAAACGTAAATGCACAATTCCCGTTAGATGATGTACACTGAGACCCAAATGCACCAGACCATGCAGTTGTGGCTGCACACTGGTATCCATGCACAAATGTTCTTTCTCCTGATGCAGTGGAGCTTGTACCGCCTGCATGGGATTGTACACCAGTAGCAACATTTTTCCAGCCCTCAACGTGGCAACAGTTGGCAAGACCTTTGTTATCACAGCCCTCAACATGTGCATAATCGTTTGCAGCCATGTTTGACGCATAGTCGTTAAATACCTCTGACTTGGAGCTGCCGGTATATGATGTGTTATTGTATGTATAGGTTTTACCGTCTGTGTGCATCCCGACTGCCGATGTAAGAGACAGCTGATTGGATGATGCTGTGAGTGTACCATAATTGGTTGATTTTGTCGTATGCGTGTGCAATTGACTATGTGTATGTGATGCAGCAGCAGCGCCGATCTCAGCCAATGTCCAGGCAACATTTGCAGATCCGTCAAAGGATTTCCCGGTGCTGCCGATGGTTAGTGTCCTTGCCGTCTGGAGTTTGGTGGCGGTGGATGCGTTACCCGATAAATTAGTGCAGTATAACGTACCATCCGGAGTGATTTTTACAAGCGGATCGTTATACATTCCACCGAGGCATATATATTTTAGTTCGTCCCCTATTCCGTATGCACCGATATAGCATAACGCAGTTGTATCAGTTACATCATAATATGCGATCCCCTGGAACCAGCCACCGTTTGCAGCAACATTGCATCTGATACCTGCCCTAGTTAGTGATGTCGATCTGCTATTTTCGCCTGGGATAGTGATCTTGCTATTTGCATCCATCGTCCCACCGGATAGCGGCAAATACTCTCCAAACTTTTTAGATACCGCCTTATTCTGCACCGGGTTTGTGCTGGTCGATGATAAGGCACTATCTACAATCGTTTTGTTAGCGCCTTCCTCAATGCTGTCAAGTTTGGTTTTGTCTGCTGCGGACATCAAGCCTTGTTCAG
>NZ_DXUU01000110.1 GCF_019417665.1 Ruminococcus sp. | reverse complement strand
TCTATTATACCATATTTGTAGCTCAATGGGAAGATTTAATCAGTGTTTCCCTAATGCACTATTGTCAGCAAATGAAAACAGCTACATGGAAGCACAGACAAATCTTGCTGATGCCGGATTAACACACTCTGACAATCTTGATAATCAAAAGTCATTAGAACGTCGATTGCAAAAAGCACAATCTGCAAAAAGTGCTTTTGAAAATCTAAACAGTTATGGTGCTGGAACAGATGCTTATTACGCCGCTGTTGACAGATTTTTGTCATCGTATGGCGATGACTTTGGAATCAGCCAGAGCGATATTGCGAACAACAGCACAAAGGTATATCAGCAATTGGAAAAGTCTATAAGCGATATATCCGTAAACTTGGATGAAGCAAACCAAAAAGTTGACGAAAGCATGAACAACGTCATTGCATATCAAAGCGAAATCAAAAACTATGAGGATATGCAAGTAGCAATTGCATCTGGTAATGCGGATGAAATTGAAGCTTGTAATACCCGATTACTAAATAACCTGCAAACAGCAGAGACGGGAACACAGGAAACGTTGAAAAAGCAAAGAGATGATGCGCACACTTATTGGAAAGATTTAAAGCAAAAATATGATGGAGGTGCCGCCGGAATCAGTAAGTCTATGGTCGACACAGCGTATGATACGTATGTTGCTGCAAGTCAGGAGTTTAACGAGTTTAACCAGCTTGCTAGTGAAGCTGGATATACAGCCGGGGCAAACTGGGATGCTGGATGCGGAAACGGAATCAGCGAAAACGAGTACACAATAACGGATGCACTAGGAAATATCTCTAAAATGTTGTCACAACAAGCTGCGGAACTGTATCAATGGGGGATGGATAACGGTTATCAATATGCCGCTGGTTTAGCTGCTGGTATCAATGATCCGGGCAATACATTGGCGGAAGAAGAAGCGTCAAAAGCAATGTATAACATGGATAGGAGCGCAAAAGACGCATTGGGCATACACTCCCCTTCCAAAGTTGCCATGGAAAACGGTGAATATTACACTGAGGGACTTGCACTCGGCATTCAGAACAATTCCGGTGAAGCCACCATCTCTGCAGAACGCATGGCACAAGACGTCATAAATGCATCTCAGCTGCCGATTAGCCCGTGGAATACAATCACGAATCCTCCTCCTGCATCCACAGAACAAGCATACATGGCCGCCGCACAACAGCCAGCGGCAACCGCCAAAGACGGCGGAAACTGGATATTACCGGTATATCTCACGCCGAACACACAGGTGCTAGATACGATTGTAATATCTGCAAAGGACCGTGCAAACGCCGTCAGAGGCGGTACGGAATTTTGATAATTTGGAGGTGGAATCATGCTGTATTGTGATGCGTACTATCCGGCAGCGAACATAGACGGCGGATTGTTTTTTCTCACGATGGATCTTGTGCAAGTTGGCGAGATAGAAGTGGGATACGCACAGAATTCCGAGAAATACAAAGCGGAAAACAGCAGCTATATCACCTACGCCAGGGAATCCATTGAAAAGGAAACCACGCTGAAATTTGAGGGAACATGCGAAGCAATACAAAAGCTTGCGGAATATCTCAAATACGGAGAAATCGCATTCGGCGGAATCTGGACGGGTACAGGATACGATCCCACACCATATACAGGAGTATACTGCTATGTCAACGGCGACACAACGACAAGCCTAATATCAAAGCACTGCGACATGATGTCGATTGAGATCCCCGTTATTATCAGAGATACTAACACACCGTTGCCCACCGGGATTTTAACGCTTCATGGTGCATATCAGTTCCAGTTTGGCAGCGAACTGATCGCACTTTCCGACTGCGAATACATCGGGAACGGGGAATATGTGTGCCGGAAAGAAATCTACTTTTCTTATGGTACAACACATGCGCTGTTTTTGGGTGATACTACATATCGGACTATCGCAACATGTAGCCCAAGTGTTGGAGTGAAAGCGGAAGGGGATACCGACTATACGCTCACAGCTGTAAATCTCACGGAAGAGGGCGCAGAGGGAACAATGATCCCACTGCCGCCTGCCGATGAACTGGACTGCTATGTTGATATAAGGGCTGCTATGGGTGATTATATCAAGCCGTTTCGGACGTATTTCCATATTGAGAGGGCTGCTAAATGATAATTAATGAACACGCAAAACTGGAAATCGTAACGAGATCTGGGAAAACGTATGAAGTAGATGAATCCGGCATCATTGAGAAAAGCCTTACGACAACGCAGTCGTGCAGCAGTGGAGGAGGAATCCCTGCTGGGTCGTGTAATGCTGGTACTATGTCGGTATCATTTCGTGCGCCGTCAGGTATGCGCCATAAAGATATGTTTGGCGCAAAAATCAATCTGTACGTATGGTATCCTCCTGGATTGCCGAAGAAAAGAGGGGAGTACAATGTAACATCCTCAACCAAAAATGGGAATGTTTATACGGTATCTGCGTCTGATAATATTGTATTGCTAGACGAAAGTTGCTACGGTGCAAAAGACGTGCAGGACGCAGAAAATGGTTTGATCAGCATCTTAGGCGGTGCGACGAGAGATCCTGCCACGATATTGAGTCTGATCTGCAATACATATAGTGTACCGCATTTAAACCACGATGAAACCGTGGCGAAAGTCCCGGATTCAGGTGATACGAAACTTTACACATCTGTATCCAACGAGTGCTCCACAGAATCTGTGAAAGACTTTGCATCATATATTGCGGAATATCTGGGCGCATTTATCGTAGCGGATGAAAACGGAAAAGTGGGATTTTGTAGACTAGGTGATAGAGAACCTGACATTGAGATAAATTCGTCCAACATTGCCGTTGGAACTCATCAACGATCACCATACTATGTATTCCCTGCAATGTGGAGAGTGTGCTTTGACAGTGGCTTTTCAAATTATTGGTATGCATCGCCGATTCCGAGCGATGCAGCTCCGTTAACGATAGATATAACAAATAACCCTTTTTGGCAATACCAGGAGGACGTGATACCATCCGATCTGTACGCTGGTAAAACCGCAGGCATGATAGCCCTGCCGTGGGATTACATATACAAAGCTGCGACCGATGAAAACGGAAAGCATCTGATCAATCCTTTTTCTGCGACAGTATATGTACCTTATTTATTCCGTGTCGGCGATCTTGTAACGATCACAGACCCGGACACAAAAGAAAAATACCGTACATATATCACAGATGTAACATGGACATTCCGTGGCGGTCAGACAATATCTTGCGCTGGCGAAGATACACGTACACTATCTGTGAGCAAGTCAAGATCTATGGCGAAAAGGGGCACTGACTATAGCAAATATCTGTACCGCAAATCAAAAAAATCTGGAGAAAGCGGCAATACAACATACAAGTTAACAAAGACAGGCCACACGATCTCCCTAAAAGGATCGGATGGCAGCGAGAGCACGGTTGCAGACAGCGATACGGTGTACACCCACCCCACGCACACACCGCACAGCAAAGGTTTTTATAAGTTTGCAAATGATGGTCAGGGGCATGTGTCGGATGCTGAGAAAGTGACAAAAAAGGATATCACTGATCTTGGGATACCTGGACAGGATA